>NZ_VPFK02000047.1:0-237481 GCF_008634075.2 Saccharibacillus sp. WB 17
GCTTCCGGGCGCGACGGCGCTTCGCCGCTGCCGGGCCCAGCTTCCGGTCCCGCGCTGCCGGCACCGCCGGCTTCGCCGCCCGGGACCGAGCCGTCCGCGGCGGCGGCTCCCGGTTCGCCGGCGGACCGCGCAGCCGGGCTTCCCCCGTCCGCCAGCGCGGCGGAGTCCGCAGAGACGTCGGACTCCGCTTCTCCCGGGATATAATCCGGGTTGTCCGCCGCTGTCGACGCCGTCTCCGGCGACGATGACGCCGCATAGCGGTCCGGGCCGGCCTGCGCCAGCCCCGGCAGCCAGTTATAGACGCTGATCGGGCTTTCCGGCGTCCAGGGCAGCAGCAGCCGGAGCAGCAGCAGGCTCCAGAGCAGATAGATCCAGCGCGGATGCAGCCGGTTCTTGAGCGGTATCCGCACAAGCAGGATCAGCAGCGCCGTGACGCTTGCGGCCGCCGACAGCAGCAGTACCTGTCGGAACAGTTCTCCCAGTGCGTTCAGCACGGCATTCAGTCCTTTCGCTCGTCCAGTATTTTGCGCAGCTCGTCGATGTCTTCTTTCGTCAGCTTCTCGTCGCGCAGAAAATGCGCCAGCATCGGCCGCATCGTGCCGCCGTACACGCGCTTGAGAAACGAATTTGTCTCCGAGCGCACGCATTCTTCTTCCTGCACTTTCGGGTAGTAGGCGTAGATGCGCCCTTCCTGCGCGTAGCCGATCGCGTTCTTCCCGGTCAGGCGCTTGATCAGGGTGCGGACCGTTTTGGGATTCCAGCTGCGGCTGCCTTCCAGCGCTTCGATGATCTCGTTTGCCGTTCGCGGCGACCCGGCCCACAAAATTTTCATGATCTCCCATTCCGCGTCCGAAATGTTGGGGATAGCCTGTTCCATGTCTTTTCCTCCTCGTCCACTCATGACTACACTTGTAATCTAGAGATCAGTATTACATTTGTAATCCTGATCTGTCAAGGCAGTTCGTTCTTTTTTCCATACAAAAAAAGCTTTCCCGCATACGGGAAAGCCTGGATTATTTAAGCTCCGTCCTATTTTCGCAAATTCAATTCCCCACGAAATAAATCCCTTCGAATTCGCTCGCGCTCATCGGCCGGCAGAAAAAGTATCCCTGGCCGTAATCGCACCCGAACGACCTCAACTGATCCCGCTGCGCCTGCGTCTCGATGCCTTCGGCGATCACTTCCAGATTCATGTAATGCCCAAGTTCGATGATCATGGAAGCCAGTTCTTTGCGCCGGTGCATCTTGCGGACGAAGCTGCGATCGACTTTGAGGTAATCGACCGGCAGCATGTCCAGATATTGCAGGGAAGAATAGCCGGTGCCGAAATCGTCCAGCGCGATCGTGATGCCCATGCGGCGGATCGCTTTGAGCAGCGGCTTTTTGGATTCGATGTCCGAACAGGCGGCCGTCTCCGTCAATTCGATCTCAAGCATGCTGGCTTCCAATTCGTTCTCGCGCAGCGCCTGAAGCAGCGTGTCGAGCAGACTGTGATCCAGTTGGAGAATGGAAATATTGATCGACATGCGAAAATTTTTCTTGTACTTTTTCCAATGTTTGGCCTGCCGGCAGCATTCGTGAATGATCCATCTGCCGATCGATCCGATCTGTCCATTCGATTCCGCCAGTTCGATAAAATCGATCGGCGAAAGCAGTCCGTGCCTCGGATGGTTCCAGCGGATCAACGCTTCCATCCCGCGCATCCGGTTCGTGACCAAGTCGATCTGCGCCTGATAGTGCATGACGAACTGCCGCTTCTCTACGGCCTGTTCCAACTCTTCTTCAAAAATCTGTTTTTCGCTAGGGAAGGACGTTTGCTCCGCTCTTGTCTTGGGATTTCTGAAAGGAATCAGGTTGTTTCTTCGGATTTGTTTCATTGAAGTGCCCGCCTTTCCACGGTGTAATCCCTTCATCCGAACCGTTCGCAGCTATTTCGCATGGATAACCAGCGGTTCCCCCCGATTGCGCAAGTAATCGCCGGCAGGCACATCGGCCGCCGAGAACGCTTTGCGCGCGGCTGCAAGACTGCCCGCGAACATTGCTTCCTGGAGCAGGGAAGACTGGCCGTTTTTGATAAACGCCAACTTTCCTCCGCCGGATACGAGACCGTTGATCAGCGCGATGCGCTCTTTTGCCGAAAATGCCCGGAACTCCTGCTCGGTGTAATACCGCTTCTCCGATCCGCGCTGCAGGTAGACGCCGTCCGGCACGACCCGATAGACGTCCACCGTATAGACTTCGGTCGTATTGTAGGCGGCGTCGCGGATCTCCACCGTCAGCAGGTTGCGGCCGTAATGCAGTTCTACCAGCGCGTTCGGCTCCGAGGGTACGCCGTTGATCTTCATCGCGCCGTCGGGCGCCGCTTCGTTCAACAGCGCAACGTTCATCGACTGCGGAACCCGGGCCGTATACGTCTTCTTGGAAGGAAGGAACGCGTCGACCAGCGCCGAAGGCGTCGTCTGGAGCACTTTGAGCGGGAACTGCGCCGTCGTCTCCCGGCTGCCGATCCGCAGCTTCGCTGTCAGCACGACTTCGCGGTCGGCGCCGCTGAGCGAATAAGCCGGGCGTTTGACCGTGCCATCGGCCGAGATCAGGGCAGGATCGCTGGATTCCCAGACGATCAGCGAACCCGAATTTCCGGCCTGGGGCAGCGACAGCTTGCGGGTGACGCGCGACGCGGAATCACCGGGCTGATAGCCGATCGACAGCGCGTTTTTGTCCGCTTCCAGCTGCTTGAGGATCAGCTCGGCCGCCGAAGGTTCCGCTTCCTGCACGGTCACGCGGAACGTTCTCGTTTGTTCAAGCTCGCCGAGCTTCAGATGCGCGGTCAACGTCACGGCCCGGCTGCCGCCCTTGACGTCGTAGGGAGGACGGTTCACCGTGCCCGAGACGCTCACGAGGCCCGGATTGCTCGATTCCCACACGATTCGGGAGCCGTAGCCGCCGATCGAAGGCAGGTTCAGGCTGCCGGTGACGCGCTCGGCGCTGTCTCCCGCCTGATAGCGTACGGCGAGCGCTTCCGTGTCCCACGCAATCTGCTTCTGCCGCAGCGCGTCCAGCTCCGCCGCTTCCTTCTGCGCCGCTTCGAGCGCCAGCTGCTCTTCGCGCTGCTTCTGGCGTGCGTTCTCTTCGGCGATCGTCGCCAGTTCGTCTTCGGCGACAGGGCGCACGTCGAAATTCGAAAACGTCGTCCGGGCGGCGGAAGATCCCGCGTTATAGACGATCAGTCCGGCTTCGATTTGATCCGGCAGCGAGACCTGCGCATCCTGAATCTGCGTCCACTCCCCCCCGGAAGCCGGACGGACATAGAGCAGCATGCGCGAATCGATCCGGATGGCGCGCAGATCGACTTCGGCGGAGTCGTAGGCGCGAACGACGGACGCGCCTGCGGCCGCTCCCGCGCCCAGCACCGAAATGCCCGCTTCGCCGGACGTGCGGGCCATCACCAGCGAGTCGTTCGCCGATTGCAGCAGCAGTCCCGCGCCGGCGCCGCTTCGGAGCGCCGAAGACTGGATGCGGGCGTTGAGCACGAAATTGCCGGACACGGCGCGGGTCAGTCGCGGCGCGGCCTTGACGCTTCCGGTCCACGCATTGCCCGGCTCGGCTCCGATCGTGACCGAGGCACTGCCGTTCTTCGACAGCGAAGCGTCGGTGCCCGGGTCCTGCCAGCGCATCGACTGCCCCAGCGCGCTAAGGTCCAACTGCTCCAGCCGGGCACGGTTGCGCTCGGCGGAGAAATCGATAAACCGCTGATCGAAGAAATCGAGCAGCACGACGTTCAGCCGTTTGTCCCGCCAATCGCTGCGCAGCCAGCCGATCAACTGATCGTTCAGACCGCCGGCATTGCTTCGAATCGAACCGAACGGATTTTTGGAAATGGAATCCGACGACGGCGTCAGTACCGATTGCAGCACGAACAGGCTTTTGCGATTCGACTGCCGCGCCTCCACTTCCGCGTCGAGCATCGGCTTGAGCGCGCTTGTACTGGCCGTGTTTTTCCAATTCGAGATCAGATAGGCATTGCGCTCCCAGAGAAAGCTGCCGAATTCCCGGCTGTACGTCCGGCGCACGCTGCTCTGCAGGGAGGAACCGTTTCTCTGATTGTCTTTGCCGAACAGGACGATAACGCGTTTGTTGGTGTCCCACAGCTGCTTGAGCGAGACGTCCGATCCGTACGAAGGCGGAGCCATCAGACTGCCGAGCTGCGTCTCCAGCCGCTTGATCAACGTGGCGTAACTGCTGTTTTGCATTTCGTAAAAATGTTGGAAATCGAGGATCACGATCTCTTTTTCATGTCCCGGCGCGTTCAGGAAAGTCCGGATATTGGCAAACATCTCATCGTTGGCCGATTCCCCGTACAGTCCGTGCAGCGTGCGCAGATTGTCGGGCTGCACGTGGTAGCCGCTGAACAGATTGTTCCATACGTTCGGCGCCACGCGCAGGTCGAAATAGCGAATGCCCTGATTGAGCTGTTCCTTGATCGGCACGGCCTGCGTCATCGACCAGTTCTTGATCGCCGGCTTGATGACCGAGATGCCGGCAAACGTCGAGTAGCTGGTCAGGTCGTAGCTGTCGGGCGCCGGGTCCTGCACGTTCGACATGCCGTGCGTACCCGCGTCATGGGTACCCGGCATGACGACCTCGGTCAGCGGAAGCTCGCCGAACTGCGGATTGCGGCTGCCGATCTCGGTCATCCACGAGCCGCCGGGCGCGGCGTGCGCGGTACCTTCTCCCCACGAAGCGGCGAGAGCCGCGGCGGAGAGCATGGAGAACAAAGCTCCGGTGCGCAGCGCCCGCTTGAATCTTTTGCGATTTTGCATGAACAACTCTCCCTTCTTACTGGATAACGATCGGCGGTTTGCCGTTCGGACGCTGGTAGCTGCCGGGCTTGATATCGCCGGCCGTGTACGGCTTTGCCGATGCGGCAAAACTTCCGCTGCTTGCCATGTCGGCGAACGACGCCGTCCGGGCTCCGCGCACGAACAGAATCTCCCGCTTCTCCCTAAGACTGCCGTTGAGCAGTGCCGTCCGCTGCTTCAGCGGCATGGCCAGCAGTTCGGTCTCGGTCAGGTACAGCTTGCCCGCCGCTTGCTGCACGTAGACGCCGTCCCGCACCGTGCGGTTGACGGTCAGGTCGTAGATCTTGCGCAGGCCGAGTCCGTCCTGCGTATCCACGACAATCTGGAACGTATTCGGCCCGTAGCGCAGCGGCAGCCGGTCCGTGCCGCCGAAGCTGCGGCCGTTGAGCGTCATCTTCATCGCTGCCGGATCGGCGGCGGTCGCGCTCAAGATCATCTCCGGCGTATCCGCGCCCACGTTCACCGTATAGGCGCTCGTGCCGGTCGAGAACGCCGGCAGCAGATTTTGCCCGGCCACGCTCATCGCGGACAGCGAAGCGGTCTGCGTCGTGGCGCGAATGACTGTCAGCTGATACGTCCGCGCCGCGCCGGAAGCGTTCCGCACCGCGACGTCGATAACGTTGCGTCCGACCGCAAGCGTCTGGGCGGCGCTCGGCTGCCCGCTTGCGACGTTCGTTCCTTTGACCTGCACGGTACTGCCCGTGCCGGACGATGTCGGCGTCACCGTAATCGAAGACACGGTATTCGGCACGTAGACGGTATAACCCGTCACCGCAGGGTCGAAGACCGGATCAAGCGCGGCGTCCGGCGTCAGCTTCAAACCGCTGAGCGCCGGAGCGGCTTCGCCCTGAGCGCGGGTGACGGTCACGCGGTAGCTCTGGACGGTGCCGTCCGTGCCGGTCACCGTTACCGGAACGGGGTTCTCGCCTGCCGTCAGCGGCAGTTCGGCGCTCGCTTGGCCGCTCGCGACGACGGTTCCGTTGACGCGGATGACCGCGCCGGAGACCGAAGTCGTTGGTGTCACGCGCACGCTTGCCGTACCGGCGGATACCTGCGCGGCATAATTGGCGACCTCCGGGCTAAAAGCCGGAGTCAGCGTGCCGGACGAGAGCGACAGCGCGCTCAGCTTGGCCGGAACGGCTGCGGGCGCGTCGCTCTTGACGACCTGCAGAGTGTACGTCTTGGTCGAGGTCTTCCCTGCGGCCGTTCCCTGCACGGAAACGGGAATGGTCGTTTGCTTCCCGTTCAGCGGAACGGTCACCCGGTCCGTCGCTTCTACAGCGCGCGTCGCTACGCCGTTCACGGTCACGACGGCGGTCGAATCCAGCTTGCGCGGATAGATCGCGACGCTTGCCGCGGAGGCTGGCACGGCGATCAGATAATCCAGTTGGCCGGGAGTGAAGCCGGGAACGGCCGCGGCCGCGTTCGACCCGAGCTGTACGTTCAGCTCGGACAAGTCGTTCACGCCGCGCAGCGCCGCGTATTGGGCCATATTCAGCACGTTGTCCCGGTCTCCGCTCATTTCCCACAGCATCGTCCCGCGCAGGTTATGGTCGACCGCGTAGCCGACCTTGTGCTGCAGCGACGTCTCGTCGTCGTAAGAGATCACGACCTGCTTGGACGGGTTGTACAGATAAGGGGTCTTGGTGTTGGAATTCCAGTAGCGGGTATATCCGTTCTTGCCGATATAGTTCTTCGCCAGATCGGAGTAGTCGAACACCCCTTTCTCCCACGTACCGAAGTCGGTCGCGGAGGACGCGTTCTGGTAAGCGTTGGGCGTGTTGACCGGATCGGCGCCGGATACGCCGGCAAATCCGCGGCCGTAATACGGCAGGCCCATAACGATCTGGTTGGACGGCAGGCCGCCGCCAAGGAAGCGATCGACCTGGGCGGATACCGACATGTCATCCGGCGTGGCGGCCGAACGACTGTCGCCGTACAGCGGCGCGTTCGCGCCCCACGGAGCACCGCCGCCGACGTAATAGTCGTAGGCCATGATGTTCATCCAGTCCGCGTATTGGCGGATAGCCCCTACGTCCAGTCCGTCGTAATGGCGCTTGGCCGGACCGACGGCGAGCGTCAGCAGATACTTCTCGCCCTGGGCGTTCACCGACTTGTCCAGCTCGGCGCGCAGTTCCTTGAGCATCAAGGCGAAATTGGCTTTGTCGTTGGGTCCGGCAGGCGTCTCTTCGGTCGTGACGCCGGGGAATTCCCAGTCGATGTCGATCCCGTCGAATTTGTGGTTCTTCATAAAAGCGGCGGCGCTGCTCACGAACGTCGCCCGCTTGGCGGCATCGTTCATCACAGCCGGAAAGTTTTTGGACAACGTCCATCCTCCGATCGAGATCAGCGTACGCAGATGCGGATTGTTCGCTTTGAGCAGTTCAAGCTGCTTGAAGTTGCCGCAGCGGTTCGCTTCGCACTCGCTCCACACGTCGCCGGCAAACGACTTCTGCATATCGGCATAGACGTCGGTCGAAGCGACGGTTCCGTCCGCGTTGACGGTAGCGAACGCGTAATTGATATGGGTCAACTGCCCGGCGGGCAGCTGGGAGACCTGGTAAGTGCGGTCGTACGTCGACCAGTTCGTGTAATACCCGACCGACACCCGGTTCCAGCGGTCGGTGGCGGTGCCGGCGGCCTGCGCCGGAGAGGCCGGCATGATGAGCGTGGGCAGCAGAAAAGCGAGCGTCAGCAGGGCGGCCAACCAAGAATGTTTACGTGCCATTGTATAGGCTCCTTTGGAGGTTGAATTCAGACAATCGGCGCCCGGCTATGCCGGACGCCGATTGTCAGCTATTGAATAGGAAGTTCGGAGACTTACTGGGCAGGCGTATACTTGGTGTCGTCCACCAGGCCGGCCGTATAGTCCTTCATGGCGTTCTTGGCGAGGCGCTGCGCTTTGAGATCCGCCAGATTGGCGTATTGGTTGCCGTCGATCAGCGTCAGCGTACCGCTGCCTGCCGCCAGCTTGTCGATCAGCTTGGACTTCTTCAGCAGCGACATGGAGTTGAACTGGTCCGGCGTGTAGTACGTCAGCTGGGTGCCGAGTTTGGTGTAGACGCCGTCTTTGGGAGCAAGAACCAGCGCTTGGCGGGCGGCGTAGAGGCTTTCGGCGGCGGTATTGATTGCGGTCTGAGTCGCTGCTGCCTGGTCTGTTTGTAGAACAGTATTGGCTGTATTGATTCTTTGTTGGTAAGGCGTCAGGGAAGACTTCGTCGCTTTGCGCAAATTACCGTAAGTAGCGGCTTTGTCGTATTCTGCTTGCAGGTACGACTTGGTTATCGCAACATCTTTAAGTCCCGAAAAATGTACTGCAGTATTACCGTCTCCTAACATACCGAATTCTCCCCTACCCGCAAGCTGTAGAGTTTTTCCATCTGTTAAACCAAATACTTCAAAGCCTGTAATCATGATCATTCCAGTAGGTACTGTTATAGGAGATACTCGAGTTAGATAGCTCTTTGTTGGGGTAGCAAGATCTCCTGCAGTTCCGAGAGTATAAGCAACTTCGCCAAAAATATTAGTAACTCCAGCTTTTGTAGTATAGCTGTATCGAGAAATGCTTTTTACGTTAGTGGTTAATACTGACATAGGATATGCCTCATAAAGACCTTTGCCAACAGATAAACTTTGTGGAGCACTTGCATATAACACTCCTTGCTTGTTTAGCACCAGCACAGCGGCATTAACTGAGATCAAATCATCTATTTGCCCAGCTGCAATGTCATTTTTTAAAGCTACTGGCATTACCGAGCTTGTTTTAAGATCAATCATGGTGTCCATAGCATTCGTTCTGACTCCGTTAGTGTCAGTTAATGCTTCGCCTTTGTAATAAAGGTGATACGCCCCTGCCGTATCTTTATCTTTTGTATAAAATAATGAATAATAAACTCCTACATGTGCGATAAGAATGTCCGTTTTATTTGGATCAAGTAGTCCACCTTTTTTAGCTTCTTCGAACAATGTCGGTGTTACAAGACCAGCGGACTTACTACCGACAGAGCCGGAACCATTTTGGCCAAATCCATATAGATCTCCTTGTGAGTCTTGCAGAAGAACAGCGAACTCATTGTTGGAAGAACCTAGCATTTTTTCAAATTTAACAGAAGAATCGATTTTGGTAGGTGTCAAAACAGGTTCTGTTTTCCCTGCATATGGAGTAGCTGCCGAGGCTCTGCCCCAGTACATCAAAGTTCCGTCTTTCATCAAAGCAATGTTGTTATGACCAGGAGTTCTAAATTCCTTAACCCCGCTTAGAATTTTGATAGGTATCGCATAATTAGCCGTAGATATATTGCCTTGCCCTAAAGTACTCAGTTTGTCGGTATACCATAGGTTGCTTCCCCATCCATATAAATCTCCATTCTCCATCAAAACATAGGTTGATACGCTACTTTTTTTGAATTCCTTAATCGTCGGAGCCAACACCGGATCCCCCGGCGCAGCCTGGGCCGCTCCGCCTGTCCAAGACAGCGCGCCCGTGCCGATCACGGCGGCGGCAGTAGCCACCATAACGGCTTTCCGTCCCCAGCGGCCGATTTTGTTCATGATGCTCGGTTTTTCTTTTAACATTGCTTCATTCTCCCTTCGCCCTAGGCGAGTGATCTGGTGGGTTGCTGCGTCATTCGTAGTCCGCAAGCCCCTCTCCCTCCCGGGGTCCGGGAAGGCGGCGGTGCCTGCTTCTTGTCGGTTCACTTAAGCTTTGGTCTTGAGCGCCGCGAAGGACGCTCTCAGTTCGATCAGATTGCGCTGCAGCAGATCCTTCTCCTGCGTCTCGCGGGTGTTCATGTTCTGGAGAGCCGTCTGCAGACGGGTCCAGCTGGCCGTCGTGTAGGCAGCCGCGGACAGCTTGCCCAGCTGGCTGCCGATCTCCGTCGTCCAGTGTTCGGCCGCTTCGCGCAGCAGGCTATCCCCGTAGGCGAAGAACACGTCATGCTGGGCGAGCTGCTTGCCCTGGGCGTCGAACACTTGCAGCACCGCGTGGGCACTGTCGACAAACGTACCGTTGTAGCTGTACGTGCCTGCCGCCGTGTCGAGCGTCAGACGGGCGTCGTCGTCCGAGTTCCAGACGGAAGTCAGCGGTTCGGTCGGCGCGGCGTCGAAGACGAGGCGCGCGCTGTCGATGCCGGCGATCTTTGGCAGTCGGCCCTGAATGTTGTACGTGCCGTACGTCTCGGTCACGGTCTGTCCGTCCGCGAGCGTCAAGGCAGTCTGGAACGGAAGCGTCGTGTACTGCGCCGTAACCGGAACGCCGTACAGATTATCCAGACGGTTGATCTCCGTACGGATCGCGTAGACGGAGTTCGTGACGGTCGCTTGATCCGGCGTGCCGGCTGCGAGCGTCTTGGCGTTATTGACGAGCGTATTAAGCACGTTCGTCTGCTCGCCGCGGTTAACCAGCTGCGGATATTGGGCTTCCGCCTGCTTGAGCGTCTTGTTCAGCGCGTCGGCATGGTTCGGCGTGTCCGCGGTGAGCGGAGCGTCCGCCGTGACCGGCAGCTGATTGTTCAGCTCGCGCAGGGCCGCGGTCAGTTCGAGCACGGTAGAGCGTTGGTTGCCGGACACTTGGACCGCGTAATCGAGCGCCGATTTGAGCGCCGCGGCGCGGTCTGTGCCGATAGCGTTCGGATCCACTTTTTGGGCAATCGCGATTTGGGCTTTGAGATCGGTGACGAACGCGGTCGTGTTGGTCGGGATCAGCGCCCCGTAAGCCTGAAGCAGGTTCACGGTCAGTTGGGCCACGCGATCGCTTTCGGCTGTCTCGACGTCCTTGATCGCCGCCGCAAGAGCGGCGTTGTACTTGATCCAGCTCTGGCTCTCGAAGCCGGTCGCGCTATAGTTCCAGAGGTTCTTCTGCGCCCGGTCGATCCAGTACGTCAGCGCTTCTCTGGCCAAAGCGTACGTGTTGGTGAAATAAATGTCCTGCTGCGCGACCACCTGTCCGCCGCTGCCCAGGAACTGGATACGGGCCTGGCTGCTGTCGGCATAGGTGCCGCTGAAGCTGTACATGCGAGTCTCGAGATTCAGCTTCATCGTCGTCTCGTCTTCGCCGCCGGTATCGCGCACCGGCATCAGCGGAGCTTCGTTGAAGACCAGACGGGCCGAGACGATGCCTTCCGCGCTTGGCATCGTGCCGATCAGCGCGTAGGTCGTCAGCGGGTAACCGCCGGCTTCGTAAGGCAGTTCCGTCTTGACGGTCTTGGTCGGATACCCGAAGCGGGCCATTTCCTGCTTGAGCTGTTCCTGCAGGCCCAGCACGTTGGCGGAATTGACGGCGGCACGGGCATATTCTTCCTTAAGTCCGGACAGGATATTTTGCAAGGTCCGGTATTCGCTGCCGCGTTCCGCCAGGAACGGATACTTGGTCTGGATGTCCCGGATCAGGCCGGCAACGAAGGCACGGTCGAACTGCTGCGCATTCGGCAGGGCGTTGGTCATGCCGCGCTCGGCGCGGTCGAGTTCTCCCTGCTTGGCATTTTGCTTGTCTTTGACGGACTGCGCGTAATTCTGCGCGTCCGCAATCGCGGCCCGGCGCTGCTCGTTCAGCAGTTCGCTGCGCATCGCCGCGGCCTGGGCCTGCTTCTCGATCAGCGTCGTCTTGGCGGCGGCCTGGTTGATCCGCTCCATGCTGTTCACCGCGTCGCGCAGAGCCAGCCCCAACCGGTTGACCCGGTCGGTAGAGTCGGAAGGCGTAGAAGCTTTGGCCTGCGCCAAGGCTGTCTGATACGCCTGCCAGGAACCGGCGGTGTAATCGGCTTTGATCCGGCCGGCCATTTTCTCTTCGGCCGCGGACACGTCGGAAGCCAGCGCTTTGGCGGCAGCGGAGGCGCCGTAGATCAGATTGACCGGCTGGGACAGCGCAATGGCCCCGTCTTCGCCGTAGATCTGCAGCTGCACATGTGCGCTGTCGGCATTCGTTCCGCTATAGGCGACCGTACCGGCTTCGCGGTCGAAGGTCAGCGTAATGATCTCGTCCGCCGACCCGGCGCGCAGCGCGGCACGCTGCACGTTCGCAAGCGGAGTGCCCGCCAATCGTTCCGAGACGGCCGTCGAACCGTATACCGCGTCCGTGACCGGAGTCAGCGGCGCTTCTTCGAACGTCAAGGACGCCCCGATTGCGCCGGACTTCAGATCCTGCGGCAGTTCGATCCTGATGCTGTACGTGTTGAGGCGTTCGCCGCCCAATTCGTAGCCCGCTTCGGCTTTGTCGGCCTCGTTCACCTTGGCAATACCTGCGAGCAGGGTCTTCACCTGGCGGGTCACTTCGATCAATTCGGCAATCGATTTGCCGGACGCGTCGGCAGCCAGCCGCTGCGCCTGGGTGATCGAAGCTTGCGTCTCGTCGGCGTAGTAGATCAGGTTCGTCTCTACGTCGACCGTGCGGTTCAGTTCGTTCACGATCCATTGACGCAGATCGCGCTGGGCGATCGCGAACGCGTAGGCCGTCACTTCGCCTTCCGCGCTTTGCAGCTTCTCGGCGTAAGCGCGGGCCGCTTGGAGTTCGCTCCACGCCGCGGCGGAGAATTCGTCTTCCTGCACGTCATTCGTCTGCGCAAGCGCACTTGCAAGCTCGCTCTGCGCAGCCGCCGAATCGGCCGGAAGCAGATCCATGTAGGCGGACAGCAGCGCGGCGTAGCCGCGGATATAGTCGGCTTCATTGACCGTCGTCGCGCTCGTTCCCGGCAGCGCCGTCAACGCCTGCTGGAACTTCGTCCAGCCGGCTGCGCCGTAGCCGGTACTTGCAAGCGGCGACAGTCCGGCTTTTAATGCGTTCAGGTTCGCTTTGATCTGAGCCTGGGTCGCGCCGCCCGGCTTGAGAGCCGTATCGATATCCTGCTGCGCGACCACGACGTTCTTCGTATTCAGATATTCGATCCGCACGCTGGAGCTTTCCACGTAGATGCCCGACAGGGACAACCGGTTGGACGCTTGGTCCAGCGTCACGGTCAGTCCGTCGACCTCGGCCGCCGTCAGGCCGAATTCGACCGGTACGGAAGGCGCTCCGTCGAATGTTACGCGAATGCTTGCCAGATCGCTCCGGTACAGCGGAGCGGCCGCGCTCAATTCGTATTGAATATAGCGGATGTGCTCGACCCGGCTGGCACTGTCCGGCAGATGATCCAGACTGAATGCCGCGCCGCTCATCAGGGCGGTACCGCTCAATTGCAGTTCCAACTGGTCGTTCGCCGCATACAGACGGACCAGCAGGTCCAGCAGCTCGCCGCGGTCAAGCTCTTGTTGGGCCCGGACCTTCACTTCGTCCAGTGCCGTCCGCAGAACTGTCCACGATTCGGGACTGAACAGCGACGAATCCAGCTTGGACAGCTGATCCTGCAGCTTCAGCAGGCCGGCGAGGCTTGCGGCGCGGTCTTGAAGTCCGGCCGCAAGCACGAGGTCGAACGCCGTTTCCGCGTCCCTGATCTGCTTGCGCGTCGCCGGATCGGTATCGAGTACCTGCTGCGCGCCGAGCAGCGCTTCCTGCAGCGGCATCCAATCGGCCGGCGCCAGATCCGTTTCGGTCAGGATGCCGTATTTGTTGACGTAAGCCGCGAGCTTCTGCTTGGCGGCCTGCTGATCGAGCGCGATCAGTTGATCGGCCGCCGCGGTCAAGACGTCGTAAGCGGACATCGCCCGGATCGCGATCTCTCGCGAATATTCGCTGCCGCCGACTTCCGCCTGCACGGCCTGCGCCGTATCCGATGCCGCCGCGTAAGCGGACCAGGTATCCGGCGTATACCGCTCGGCCGCGTTGTCCCCAAGTTCCGCGGTCAGGTCTCCGAGCAGGCCGGAGAGCTGCTGATCGGCCAACGGCTGCGACCAGACGAGCGTCTTGTTATCGCTCTTGATCCGTTGCCCGTCCGCCGAACGAACTTCGACGGTGACCTGCTTGCTGAGCGGTTGAAGCCCGGTGTACTCGAACGTTCTGCCGCCGCTGCCCAACTTGAGATCGGCACTCGGTACGACCGAAGACCCTTCCCCGTCGAAGATCAGCGACAGGATGCCGCCGCTCTCGGCGCCGTATACGGTACCGGTGACGGTGTAAGGCGCCCGGCCGTCAACGACGACGTCCGTCTGATACGCCTGAACGATCATGTCGGTGATGCCGTTCACTTCCACGTCGATATTGGCGACGATCCGGTCCGGATTGCGTACGCCTTCCGGCAGAACCGGAACGCCCACGAAAGTGTAGACCCGGCCGTCGGTCGCGTACGGCGCATAACCGGATGCCGAGAGATTCCATCTGACGGCCATCCGCGCGGCGCTTCCGTCGCTCAGCGTCAGTTCGATCTCGCTCGGGAGGCCGAGACCGGATACGGTCTTCGGCGCTGCATTGTCACGCTCGGTCAAAGCCCGGATCGGCGAGACGGACATGACGGCCAAATCGCCGTTTGCCGCTTCGACCGTAACTTCAAGCTCGACGCTCACGTTGACGGGATTCGTGTACCCCGGCTTGATTACCGGCGTTCCGTTCACGGTGAACGTCTGCGCTTCCGGAGAAGACGGATCGTAGCTCGACGCATAGACCGCCCAGGTGACAGGCAGGCTGGCCGTTTCGCCGTCGTTCAACTGCACGTTCACGTTCTCGGGCAGCCCGAGACCGAAAGCGCTTTTCTCCGCGCCGTTCTTCACGCCGCGGATCGGCGGAAGTTCGGAAGGCGATTCCACCCGGCGGGCGCCGTCCGAGGCTGCTGCTGTCGTCACCTGCACGTTGACCGTTTGGCCGGACGTATTGGTGACAGGTTCGCGCGGGATCAGCGCGCCGTTCACGATAAACGTCTGTTCCTGTTCGGAAGAAGGATCGTAACCCGAACCCGACAGGTCCCAGTAGACCGCAGTCGTGACGGTCGTGCCGTCGCCAAGCTTCGTGTTGACCGCTTCCGGCAGTCCGAGCGCAGCCGAATCGGCCGGTACGCCGTTCGCCGCGTCCGTGATCGGCGCCGGGTTCTCCGCGCCGACGATATTGAAGTCTTTGGACGCCATCAGATCCAGCGCTTCTTGCAGCCCGGTCAGCGAAGAATCGATCTCTTCCTGCGTCACTTCGCCCGGCGCGGCCAATACTTTGGCCTGCAGCGCAAGTCCCGCGGTAAGCTCGGTCTGAAGACTCTGCCACGTTGCCGGCGTATACAGATTAGCTTTGCCGGCATAGCCCTGACCTTCGCGAACGAGCGAATCGAGCTTCAGCGGCAGCAGGACCGGACGGTCCGCCTGCTGCTGGCCGTAACTGAGCAGCTTGTAGAAGGTCGATACGGTGTTCGGACCCGCGGAGACGGCCTGGTTATAGGTCGCCACGGGATCTTGGCCCTGCGCGCGGTAAATCCGGTTGTATTCCTTGACCGGAACATATTTGTCGGCGACCTGATAATAATTCAGGGTCGTAAATGCTTTGCCGTCTTTGAGATAAGCGGACAGTCCCGAATCTCCCTGGGCGATCGCCCGGTTGAACGAGCTCACGTCCACCAGCACGTTCCGGTCTTCGACGGAGACCGCGTAATGGATAATCGCGGCTCGGTCCTCCGCCGTTTCCGCCGAAGCTTTCACGGGCATCAACGGAATCTGGGCAATCAATAATATGAATAACAGAACCTTGGCAATCAGGCTTCTATGCGTTGACAACGAGGTCCCCCCTTTTCTTGTTCGTTCTTCTGTCGCATGTCCCATCCGGCTCTACTTCGCCGTGACGATCGCGCGATCGAGCTGATCGCGGGTCGTATTCTGGACATCGTAATTGCTGTACGTGCCATCGGATTCGTCAAAATCGAGCGTGATCGATCGGCTGTCCGTCAGACGTACGTTCAAGCTGGCAGGAGCCGAAACGCCGAAGTACTTCTCGATGACTTTGCGATCGAACACGATGTACCAGGATGCCGCCGGATTCTCGATCTCTCCGATGGCGTTGATGTCGGACGCGTATTTCTGCATACCGCCGAGCGTCACTTCCTCGTTCGCCGCTCCCTGCTTGAGACCGTCGATCGCAGCGGACAAGTTGAGCCGGGCCGCGTCGATCTCGGCCTGCTTGACCGTCGCCGGAGACGCGTTCACTTTGGCGCTCGCTGCCGAAGCTTCGGCGATCGCTTTTTGCAGCGCGTCCCAGCTCTGCGGCGTATATACGCTGTCCGCATTGCTGTAGGCTTGTCCCTGCTTGATCAGACTGTCCACCTTGTAAGGCCACAGTACCGGACTCGGCTGGCCGCCGACCGTCGCAAAGCTGACCAGGCGCAGCGTCGTGTCCGTCGTTTCCTGCGGAGTGGCCGGGAGGGCCGTGTACGTTCTCAGCAGCTTGGACGCGTTGCGAAGGAAAATCCGGTTGTAATCCGCCACCCGCGCAATCTTGTCGTCCACTTTATAAGCCGTAAGCACGGGATTGGCCTGGCCCTGAAGCAAATATTTGTACAAGTCGGTGTTTCTCAGTTTGGCACGGTTATAGTCGGATACCGGCACGGCAACGCTGTCCGCGCCTACCGTAAAGACGTAAAAGCCGACCGCCGCTTCCGTCTCGCTCGTCGGTGCCGCTTTGGCGGTCGACGGGTGAAGCACCCAGAGGCTTATGAGAAGCAAGACCATAAGCGCTTTGATCGATCCGGGGAAAAGATGGGCTTTGTTCAATTTCGTTCCTCCTTATGCGGGTCTTTGCTGTCAAACATCGGTGCATCGGTTCAAGGATTCGTAACGGTTCCGTTCTCGATCGTCGCCTTGTCGAAATAGATCGCGGACAAATCATAGTTCGCATATAGGCCGCTTTGCGACTGGTATTGAAGCGGATACCGATGGGATTGTCCATCTGCCGTCAGTTCAAGTTCCAGCTGCTGCGGAAGGGTGCTGCCGAAATAATGGCGGACCGCTTCGCGATCCACTTCCAGGTAATAAGACAAGACCGGGTTAACGAGTTCGTTATGCAGATTGTGCTGTCGGGCATAGTCCATCATTTCGCCCAATTTCACGCTTTTGGCCGAATGGGAAGCCGTAAGCGTGCCGAGCAGCAGAAGCAGAACCAGCAGAGCCAGTCCGATTGCCGCCGTTTTGTGCGTTGCACGGCGTTTCGGCGTATTCACGATAGGGATTCATCCTCCTTTGAATAAGGATGCGGACCCGGAGGGCCCGCATGGTCGGTTCGGATTTCTTTTTTGCGGAAAAGCAGGCGGGTTACGTGCTCGGCTTCGTTACGATTCCGGCACGGATAGCCGCCTCGCTGTACAGGCCGGCAGACAGATCGTAGTTGGCATACACGTCGTAGGTCGGGTCGGACGCGTCGCGCGTCAATTCCACGACTCGCAGCGTGCCGCTCGTATCGCGGATGCTGATGTTCAGCACCTCCGGCGCGTCGCTGCCCAGGAAGTGACGGACCGATTCGGTGCTGACTTCGAGTGCATAAGAAGCCGCCGGATTTTGCAAATTGCTAATCTGGCCGTTGGCTTCGGCGTATTTCAGCAGCTGGTCCACCGTGACTTGAACGGCAGCCGGAGTCACCGTATATTCGATCGTTGCCGTCCGGCCCGCCGAGTTTGTTGCGGTAACGGTCGTCTTTCCGGCTGCGACTGCCGTGACGAGACCCGTATTGCTTACCGTAGCGACCGCCGTATTGGCGGACGTCCACGTCACGGTCTTGTCGGTCGCGTTGACCGGCGTTACCGTCGCGGTCAACTGTTGGGTCGCTCCCGCTTCGAGCGTTCCTGTAGCGCCCTGGGCAATCGTAATGCCGTCGGCTTCGACCTGCTGCGCATAGACGGTCACGTTGCGGCTGTCGCTCATGCCGTTCGACGTGCGAACCGCGATCGAAGCCGTGCCTGCCGCCACGGCGGATAAGTTGCCTTCATTGTCTACCGTGAGGACGTTTGGATTGCTGGACGACCAAGTGACGCTCGCGCCAGTCGCGTCGTTCGGCGAGATCGTCGCCGTCAGCTTGAATCCGTCTCCGACATAGACCGGGTTCGGAATGCTTTCGTTGATCGAGATCGAAGTCGGATTGACAACTCCGCGCTCGACTCGGACTACGACCGCATCCACGCCGCCGGCCGAATTCATGGCCAGAACGCGCGTCTCCCCGCTCTTGAGCGCCGTCAAACCGCCGGTGCTATTTACACTAGCAATCGTCGGATCTTCGGACTTCCAGATCACGCTCTTGTCCGTAGCATTGGACGGGCTAACGATCGCTTCCAGCTGCACGAATTGGCCGATCGTCAGCAGCGTGTCCGGCATTCCCTGGATCGCGATACCGCTTGCCGGCACGCTCTCGGCGACAGCCGTTACGCGGATCGTATCCGTCACGCCGTTCGAGGCGGACACCGTAATAATCGCTTCGCCGGCCGAGGCGGCCGTTACGACGCCCGTTACCGGATCGACGCTCACGATCCGCGGATCGCTGCTGCTCCAGCTCAAGCTGCGATCGGTCGCGTCCTGCGGATTGACTGCCGCGGTCAGCTCGAAGCTCGTGCCTACGTCGATCGAAGCCGTCTCGCCCTGTTCGATCGTTACGCTTGTCACTTCGACCACCTCGGACACGGCTGCCGTCACGGTCACCGCGATCGAAGCCGTCAGGCCGTTCGACGTCGTCACCGTAATAGTGGCGACACCTTCGCCCTGCGCGCTCACCCGGCCCTCCGCATCGACGGTCGCCGCCGCTTCGTTATCGGAAGTCCAAGTGACCGATTTGTCCGTAGATGTGATCGGATCGATGACTGCCGTCAGCGCGGCCGTTTTGCCTTTTTCCAGCGACAATTCGGTCCCTTCGCGGATCGATACGGAAGCAGGCGCGATCTGTTCGGCCGTCACGGTCACGAGAATCAGGGCGGAGACGCCGTTCCCGGCAGTCGCTTTGATGCTGGTCGCGCCGACACCGACGGCTTTGAGATTGCCTTGGGAATCGATCTCGGCGATCTCCGGGTTGCCCGAGGACCAGGTGATCGATGGGTCCGCGGCATGGGTCGGCGTCACGGTCGCGGTCAATTTCTGCGAACTGCCGTTGACTACGGTCAGCAGGCTGCCCTGATCGATCCGGATCTGTTCGACCGCGATCGGCTGCGGCGCGGGTTCCGGGTTCGGAGCCGGCGTCGGAGCGGGACTCGGCGCCGGCGTCCAGACGGCCGGAGCATTGACGACTTCCCTGTAAGGATTGGCGCCGCCGTTGAGTTTGCCTACGCGGTTCCAATTATCGACCGCATCCCGGCTGTTCGCATAGGAAGCGTCGATCACAGCATTTTCCAGATAGGCGTTTGCGCCCAGATACAATTTGGCGGAAGATCCGATCGTCGCTTCCAGCGCTTTGGCCGTATCGTTCATCCACAGCTTGGCGTTCGGATTGAGCACGATCGACTGCAGGTCGGCCTGACCGAACAATTTGACCTCTTTGGCCGAATTGACCACGAGCTTGTTGACTTTGCCGTTAAGGGTCGCCTTTTCGTTGCTTTCGCCGAAAGCGACTTCCGGCAGTTCGGCGTTCGTCGTGACGGAAGACCCGCTGCCCTGCAGTTGCACCGCCGCCGGCTTGCTGTCGGTCAGCGTGACGTTGGCATTGGCCCGGTTAACCGTCAGATTCGGCGTATTAACCTTGTTGAACGTCAATTCGCCGGCTTCCGATCCGGTGGACGCGCCGACTTCGATACCGCCGCCTACCGTCAGGTTGGACAGGTTCGCGCGGCTGCCGCCGAGAATCAGTGCACCTTCGAACGTGCCGCCTTTTCCGTCGATCGTAACAGTCTCAGCCGCGTTCGCTCCCGGCTGAAGCGCCACGCTGCGGATCTCGCTGAACGTGCCGGAAGCCCGGTTGAACTTCACAGACGCCTTGTTCAGGGCAGCCGCGTTCGCGGCGCTGAACAGCGCTTGGCGATCTGCGGACACCGCGTACGTCTTGCCGGAGATCGTGACCGTTCCTTCGCCTACGCGATCCACGCTGAACTCCATGTCGTTCACCGTATTGACCGAACGGTCGACGATCGTCGCGAATTCGCCGCGTGTCATCTCCCGCATCGGATCGAAGCGTCCGTCGCCCATGCCGTTAACGACGCCGGCGGCCGACAGCTGTTTGACCGCCGCGCTGAACCAGTTGGAGTCCTGAACGTCCGTGAACGAATCGCCCGAAGCGCCTTGTCTCTCCAGATCCGTGAAGATGCGCAGCGCGAGCGTCGTGATCTCCGCTCGGCTTGCGCCTTTGTCCGGACGGAACGTGCCGTCGGTGAAGCCTTTGACGTAGCCGGCTTCTGTCAGGGCCGCCACCGCGGCGGCTTCGGACGAATCGGCGTTCACATCGGAAAACTTCAATGCAGAAGCGTTCCCTTGAATGCCGAGCAGATTCGCAAGCATCGTCGCCACTTCGCCGCGCGTCACGATGGCGTTCATGTTTTCGCTGCCGTTATAGCTGCCGGTCATGACGCCCTGGGAAGTCAGGTTGTCGACCGCATTTTGATAGAAAGGAATTTTGGCGTCCGCCGTCTCCGCCTGGAGAACGCCGGTACCTCCGGCTCCGCTGATCAATAAAGATGCCAAGGTTAGTGCCGTTACCGTTTTTTTAATCATGTAGGATCTCGCCCTTCTGTAATGAGGAATAGTGGAAGCGGGTCTAACTCCGAACGTAAACGTAAGCGTAAGCGCCGCTCCGGGAAGCGGCGGCCTGCGACTCTCCTTTCCTTGCGGCATTCATTAAGTTTGCGCCTTCCGTATGAGGGGGGCGGCTGTCGAGGTGGGTGTCGGCAGCGGCGAAAACTTGATGCCTTAATTTTTAACGATTTGCGATGGTTGGAAAAGGCCACCTTTGTACCGGATCGCCGTTTTTTCGACCGGTCGGGAACGCGTTCCTAGAGCGAAAATCGACGCAAAAAAGCGGCGTGTCGTCGACACGCCGCTTTCTTTTTCCGCTTCAGCTTATGCTTTTGTAGTAGACGTAAGCGATCGCTTTGGCCCGATCGCTGACTCCGAGTTTGATAAAAATATTGGTCAGATGATTTTTGACGGTATGTTCGCTAATGAAGAGATGTTTGCCGATCTGCTTGTTGTTCATGGCCCGGACGACCAGTTCCAGCACTTCTTTTTCCCGGACGGTCAAGCCTTTTTCTTCCGCGACTTCTTCGAATATTTTTTTGGAAGAGCGGTCGTCGAGCGGCAGGGGCGAATCGGTAAAAGGAGGCGGGACGAGCAGCAGCTCTCTCGCATGGACTGTTCGATTCAACAGGAAATTGCGGAAAGGTTCGATGGCCTGCGCATTCAGGTGGGGAATTTTGGCCTGCCAGGATTTTTCGCCGAATTGGATATAGGTTTGCACGGCTGCCAAAAGATGCACGCGCGGCGGATACGAAGAAGCAAGCGACGGAGCGTCTTCCGAAGATAGCTGCAGATATTGTTCGATGAGCGTCACTTCCTGCTCGTACAGTCCTTTTAGGCCGCGCAGCTGCCGGGTATCTTGATGAATGAGCTTGCAGACGCGCAGCAGCAGTTCGGTATCCGCTTCCGCCATTCCGACGAATTCGGCGTACTCCGCCATGAGCCGGGCCGCTTTCTCGGATTTGTCATAGCTGTTCGCGCGGCCGAAACGCAAAGATTCGTGCAGCGTGTCGGCCACGGAGTTTTTGAGTTCCGCTTCGCGGGCACGCTCGACGATCGACTTGACGACCATGCTCCCCAGAAGAGCAAGCGAATTCGTCAGTTCGTTGTTTATCTCGTTCTCCCCGATGCTGTCCACTTCCACCGTCAGTACAGCAGCCGCCCGTTCGCCCAGCAAAATAGGAATCTCGATGACGGCATACGGCTCTTCCGTGCGATGGATTTGCGGCGAAGCGGGCTTCTGGATCGATTCGGTAAAATAGCGCAGGCCGATCTCCCGGGCTCTCGACTCGATCTTTTTGGCTTCGATTCCCCGGCCGACCGTTCTCACTTTGCCGGTCAACGGATCGTGCATGACCATGATGGCCGCGCGCGGGTATTCCACGAAGCTGAGGCAGACGTCCACCATCGTAATGAGCAGATTATGGGCATCGGGCATATCGAGCATCATACGGGCGACTTCGTTGACCGGCTTCAAACGGTTGAGCTGCTTGCTGAGATCCTTATGCGCCATATGCGTACCGATCGTCATGGCCATGAAGGCCGCGTCCAATTGTTCGAAAGCGACCAATACGTCGTCTTCGCCCGATTCGTGCAGCCCGAGTGCAAACAGCACGCCTTCCAAGCGTCCGTTCGCATGAATCGGGAACGTGTACAGCTGTTTGGCTTCGGGCATCCCTTTTTGCGTGAAAAAGCGCTGTCTCGGATCGCCTTCGATCTCTTTCCACGTCCGGGTCGCATGGCTAAGGACGGCTTGTCCCAAAAAGCCTTCGCCGGCATGGAACTTTTGATTCAATAAATTCGAAGCCGATTCTCCTGCCGCGTACGCAATATTGAACTGTTCGGCTCCGCTGCGAAGGGCCACGCCGAACACATCGGCCAGCGTGCTCGTTTGTGCAAGCGTCTCAAGCACTGCCGACGAGAAAAGCTGTGCTTTTTTGTCCGGTTCGAACCGTTCGCGAGCCGTTTCGATTCGACGAAGCAGCGTTGCTTTGCGGGTCCCTGAATCGAGAAGGAGCGACAACGTTCGAGCCAATTTGTTCATTTTTTCATGAACCTGGCGAATCTCTTTGGGGTCGGTCTCGCGGGCACTGTCGATGAGGGTACGGATCGCCGAGACGAAGCGCTCCGTACCTTCATGCACAATATTTTCGGCCGCGGACTGCTCTCGTCCTTGCACGATGAGCGGCCCGGCCCAGAGAAAGTAGGCGCTGCGGCCGGATACCGGAATCGGCGCGATCACGCATTTGATGCCCGGCACCGTCTCTTCGTATAGAAGCGTATGTTTGAGTTCGCGCAAATTATAATCCGTGTTGTTCAACAGCGCATTAAAATGGTTCGTGGCCTGTTCCCTTACTTTCTCATACTGAAGTTCAACCGATTTCGGACTGATGATCTTGACATTTCCGTCGGCATCGGTCAAACATACGGGTACGAGCAGTCCTTCCGCATAGGTGTGCAGCAGATCTTCGATCAGTTGAAATTCGGCATTCATGACAAAGTCACCTCCTGGATCTATCCAGCTCTATATCCTCCGCCACATAAGGGGCTACGTATCGATACAAGGCCCGGGAGCCGCTTCCTACCTTTTCAAGCACGAACACTTCGATCAGTCGTTCAAGCACAGGTTCAAGCACTTCCGCCGTTCTGCCGAGGCGCATCGATAATCCGGTAGTCGTCTGGTAGGCGTAAGGATTTTTTTCGAAAAAAAGCGTGCATTCGACTTGCAGCATAAAGATTTCTTTGTCTCCGATCACGTTCTCCACTCCCAACTCTTCTTGACTCAGACCAGATGAATATACGGCTTATCTTCGACGTTCTCGATAATGTACGGCGGCAGAAGACGTCCCCCCGGCGACTTCGTAACCTGCAAATAATGATAGCCGTTATCCAACCACGTGCTGATCACCCCGTCGCACGAACGCTGCAAAAAAGAAGCCGCTTCCGGACTGATTTCCTTAAAGTTGCAATGCACCAGCACAGTCGTGCCTTCATTTCGAAATTGGGACAGCCGATCCACGAAATCCCCCTGGACAAACTCTTCCGTACGGACGGAAATAGCCGTATTCATCTCGAAATATACAAACCAACGCTTATTTTGTTTGCGGTATTCTTCATACACTTCCGTTCTCCATTTGCCAAATTTTTCCTGGTATTGGTGGTCCTGCAGGTTTCCCATTTGTATACGTGCGTGTTCGTAACGCGGATCGATCTTCTGGTTGCGGTAATCGAGGAAGTAAGCCTGTCCCCTGCCCATCGCTTCTTCCAGGGAAACGCCGAACAAGCCTATTTTGGAAGCCAGCTGGCGCAGCGTCGTGGCGGAAGAGAGCGTGAACAAAATGGAGTCGCCGGCGATAATCCGTTCCGCAAGGGTCGCGGCGATCAGATACATGTAACTCGCTTCGCTGCTGCTGTCGATCAGGAAAGAACTGCTTTCGGGATAACCGCCGTCCAGGATGCGGTCCAGCGTTTCGATGCCCGTGGAGAGGGAACTCGACCGGGCTGTGAGGCTGTTCGTGCCCGAGGAATAGGAAGGGAGGACGTGCAGGCCGCTGTCCAGAATCTTGTATACGTGCTGGCCTTCCATGACGGACGTTCCGCGCATCTTCAACACTTCGAGCGTACGCTTCCTATAGGCTTGAACGCCTTCCTGGAAAGCGAGCCGGATCGTCCCGTCGCACACGTAATTTTCAAAACCCTGATTGTCGGAGTCCAAAGCGTTGTATTCGCGAATAAACAAAGCGGTAAGCGAGAGTTTGCGGGTGATGTTGCGAATGGTATAAATATAGTTTCTGGCTTCGGCGTCATTGCCCAAAGTCCGGATCAGGCTGATGCTGTCGATCACGAGCCGTTTGCAGTTGATTTCCCGTACCACCTGTTCGAACAGGCCGCCGGGCGTCATCATCTGCTCCAGCATGATTTCCGGCTCGATGCAGAGCACCCTCATTTTGCCCGTGCGCTCCATCTCACTAATATCCCACCCGAATTCGAGCATGTTCGCGTAGATCTGGTCGGGGAATTCCTCGAAAGAAATGTAGAGGCCGGCTTCGCCATGCTGCACAACCCCTTCTACCAGAAACTGCATGCCTAATGTCGTCTTCCCGGTCCCCGGAGCCCCTTCCAACACGGAAGCGCTTCCTAGAGGAAGTCCTCCGCGCAGAATGTCGTCCAAGCCCCTTATTCCTGTTTCAATCTTATTAGGCATTATTATCCACCCTTCCTCTCTCTATTTATTGACTTTTTAATAGCTTCGCGTAAAATTTACAATTCAGAAGCATTAACACTTAATTTTAGCTTGAAGTCTAGCATTTAACCAGTCATATAAGCTTACACCAAACGATTTTTTTCGGGCAGGCATCTATTCCCTACTTCTGTATTTATGCTTGAAAAAGGAACAAGGTCCTATAAAATCATTCTCTATTTACCTAACGCTCACCTAACTAATAATTGAAATCTATGAATATCCAGATGAGTTTAATGAAGTTAGACCTTCTTATCCACGCTGCGTGCCTCACTTCCTTTTTCCTATAAAAAAAGCCCGGAGAACCTCTCCGGGCTTGCTTGAGCTGCTTATTCGCTTTCTCATTGAACGCTCTCACTCTTCCGCCTGCACCCGCCGCGCAAAATCGACGAACTGGAACTTGTCCAGCCGATGCCGGGATTCCGTGTACTGAAATAGCGTCGTGTCTTCCATATGCACGTAGTTGCGGACGACGACGATATGCGTATCGCGGACCAGATCCAGCAGCCGCTTGTCTTCGTCCGACACTTGTTCGACCGAAATTTCTTTTTTGGCATAGGCGATCTTGAGTGACAGTTGGCCTTCCAGATACGCGTAGATCGATTGGCTCGCAATCTCCTCGGTCAGCTCGGGAATAACGGAAGCAAGAAAATAATCTTTGTCCAAAATGACTTTTTCCCCTTCGATCTCCCGGGCGCGGACGACTTTCCAGATCGGTTCCTGCTCCGCGATTTGCAGTTGGCGCGCCACGTTTCTCGGGCACGGCACGCAGGCCGTCTCGTGCACAATCGTGCGCACGGTGCGTCCGAGACGTTCCGACAGTTCCTTGAAGCTCACGAGGCCGGAGATCGGAAACTCCATCCGGTTCATGTCGAGCACGAACGAACCTTTGCCCCTGATTTTGTGAATATAGCCGTTTTGCGACAGCAGATGCAGCGCTTTGCGAACGGTCTCTCTCGACGTGCCGTATTCTTCCGCGATCTCGTGTTCGGAAGGCAGCTTGATTCCGGTCTTGAGCAGACCGGTCTCGATCCGCTGCGTATAATCGCCATAAATTTGCGAAAAGATATTTTTATTCATATTGATCACCGTGACCCATTTTACGGGGGATTTTGTGAAAAAGCAAAAACGACGGTTCGGCATAAAAAAACGGCCCGCTTCCGGATTAGAACCGTAAAGCGGACCGTGGATCTTGCATACCCTGCCTATCCGGTATAGCGATTGGGCCGGGCAATCAATCAGTCTTCGTCGCCTGTCAGATGGATGCGCAGCACCGGCGTCTGGCCGGCTACCGTATCGCCCATCAGCTCTTCGATGCTCGCGACGATATCCTGCCCCGCCGGAATGATGATCGGCGAGATCGTAGCATATCCGCCCGCGGTAATGATGTCGCGGTCGAATTCGAGCAGCAGCTGGCCCGCTTTGACGACGTCGCCGGTCGCGACATGGGCCGTAAAGCCGCTGCCTTTGAGTCCGACGGTATCGATGCCGACATGGATCAGCACCTGCACGCCGGTCGCATGTTCCAGAATGACCGCATGCTTGCTCTTGTCGATGACGTGGGCAACCGTCGCGTCGAACGGCGCGACGACGCGTCCTTCGGACGGTTCGATCGCGACGCCTTCGCCCATTTGTTTCTCGGCGAATGCCGGGTCCGGCACGTTCTCGAGCGGAACCGCGCGGCCTTGAATCGGTGCCAGCAGATCGAGCACGTTGACGGCGTCTTGGCCTGCCGCAGCAGCACCGGCGGTACCGGCAGCGCCTGTCGTCGACGCATGCGAGACGACCGTATTGCCGCTGCTCGGAATCGGGCTTTTCGCGTTTTCTACCGTTTTCACGTCGCGTTCCGCCAGGTCTTCTTCGACTTCTTCGCCGGAAGCGGCTTGTTTGCGGGTTACGATTTTGCCGTAAACGATCGTACCGACGAACGGAAGCACAAGGCAGATCGCCATGCCGATAAAGAAGATGCCCCAGTTTTCGACATTAACGGCCAGGAAGCCCGGCAGGCCGCCGACGCCGACAGCGAAAGCGCGCACGTCGTTCATCGTCAGCAGGATACCGCCGAGGGCGGAACCGAGCATACCCATGAACAGCGGGTATTTGAAGCGGACGTTAACCCCGAATACGGCCGGCTCGGTAACGCCGAGGAATGCCGTAATGGAAGTCGTGGCGGACAAACTTTTCATTTTCTGCGAACGGATGACGAACATCATGGCGAGCGCCGCGGCGCCCTGCGCGATGTTGGACAGCGCCAGCATCGGCCAGAGGAACGTGCCGCCGGTCGAGTTGATCAGCTGCAGATCGACCGCGAGGAATGTGTGATGCATCCCCGTGATCACGAGCGGCGCGTACAGACCGCCGTACAGCAGACCGCCGAGCCAAGGAACGGTATCGAACAGCCAGACGACGCCGTCTGTCAGCCAGTTGCCGAGTGTGAACGTCACCGGACCGATGACCACGAAGGCCAGGAAGCCGGTCACGAGCAGGGCGACAGGAGCGACGACGAGCAGTTTGAGCGAATCGGTGACTTTGCGGTTCAGCCATTTCTCGATCACGACCAGTACATAGGCCGCGACGAGCATCGGCAGGACCTGTCCCTGATACCCGACCGCATTGATCTGCAGGCCGAACAGGTTCCAGGTCGGTACGGTGCCTTCATTGACGGCCGACGCGTAATCGTACGCGCTCAGCAGGCCCGGATTGACGAGGATCAGGCCGAGCACGACGCCGAGCAGCGGACTGCCGCCGAACCTCGTCGCCGCCGACCAGCCGACGAGCGCCGGCAGGAACGTGAACGCGGTGCTTGCAATCGTGTTGACGATCGCCGCGAAGTCGGCCCACTGCGGGTAGACCTGCACGAGCGACTGCCCGGCGAAGAAGATGTCCTTGCCCGTGAGCAGGTTGTTGATCCCGAGCAGCAGGCCGGCCGTGACAAGCGCCGGGAGCAGCGGGATGAAGATATCGGACAGCGTTTTGATAAACTGTTGGACCGGACTTTTATGTTTGATCGCCGCCGATTTGACGTCGTCTTTGGTGGCGCGCTGGCCTCCGGTAATCGCTATCAATTCTTCGTAGGCTTTGTCGACGATCCCCGGTCCGATAATGACCTGGAATTGGCCCTGCGTGGAAAAGTAACCTTTTGCCAGCTCGTTATCGTCCAGAGCCTGCTTGTCGACCTTGCTTTCGTCCACGAGCGAGAAGCGCAGCCGCGTGACGCAGTGCGTCGCGACTTCGATGTTGTCCTTGCCGCCTATGGCCTGGACAATCTTCTCGACATCCTCTCTTTTTACCGCCATTCCCTCATCCCCGTTTCTTTTCCTGAAATGTTATACAAAGCCGGGGCGTTACCCCCGGATGATCCACATGAACGACGCGTACGACTCCAGCTTGATGCTGCGGCCCCAGGCCGGCTCGTCCGCCATATTACCGACCAGCAGCTCGGCTTGTGCGTCCGCCAGTCCGAGGTACGCTTCCGGCAGCGCGAATTCCGCCGCTTCGCCGCTGAAGTTCGAGACGACAACCAGCGTGTCCGACCCGTTCGTGCGGGCGTAGGCGAACACCTGCGGATGTCCTTCGTCGAGCCGCTCGTAGCGGCCGTCGGTCAGCACATCTTCGGTCTTGCGCAGCGCGATCAGTCTCTTGTAATGGCTGAAGACCGAATTTGGATCTTCGCGCTGCATTTTGACGTTGATCTCGGGATAGCGTTCGTCCACTTTGATCCACGGCGTGCCGTCGGTAAAGCCGGCCTGCGGACCGTAGTTCCACTGCATCGGCGTGCGGGCGTTATCGCGGGAACGCTTGGCGATAATATCGAACGCTTCTTCGGGCGATTTGCCCATCTCGATCATGATGCGGTACATGTTCTTCGATTCGACGTCCCGGAATTCGGAGATGTCGTTCCAGTTCGGGTTCGGCATGCCGATCTCTTCGCCCTGGAACACGTAAGGCGTGCCCTGTAGGCCGTGCAGCGTGGTCGCCAGCATCTTGGCGCTCGCGGCGCGGCAGCGGCCGTCGTCGGCGAAGCGCGACAGCGCGCGCGGCTGGTCGTGGTTGTTCCAGAACAGCGCGTTCCAGCCGCCGCCTTCCTGCATGCCGACCTGCCAGGACGACAGCAGTCCCTTGAGCGCTTCGAAATCGTACGGCATCAGTTCCCACTTCTTGCCCTGCGGGTAATCGACCTTGAGATGGTGGAAGTTGAACGTCATGGAAAATTCGCGTTCCGCCGGATTCGAATACCGGATACAGTGCTGAAGCGTCGTCGACGACATCTCGCCGACGGTAATCAGATCGTACGGACCGTAGACACGCTCGTACAGCTCTTTGATATACTCGTGCACCCGCGGTCCGTCCGTGTAATACCGCCGGCCGTCGCCGGTCATGATCGATCCGTCATCATCGGGGAAGCTCTGATCTTTGGAGATCAGGTTGATGACGTCCATCCGGAACCCGTCGACGCCTTTGTCCGCCCAGAAACGCATCAGATCCGCCGCTTCCTGCCGCACCTGCGGATTTTCCCAGTTCAGGTCCGCCTGCGTCTTGTCGAACAGCGCCAGGTAATACTGCCCCGTGGCTTCGTCGTACTGCCAGGCCGAGCCGCCGAACTTGGACTGCCAGTTGTTCGGCACGCCGCCGCCCGGTGCCGGGTCGCGCCAGATGTAGTAGTCGCGATACGGATTGTCCGTCGATTTGCGCGACTCCTTGAACCATTCATGCTCCGTCGAAGAATGGTTGACGACGATGTCCAGCATCAGGTGCATATCCCGCGCTTTCAATTCGGCTGTCAATTCCTCGAAATCTTCCATCGTGCCGTACATCGGGTCGATCGAGCGGTAATCGGCCACGTCGTAGCCGTTATCGTTCTGCGGCGAGATGTAGACCGGCTGAAGCCAGACGATATCGACGCCGAGATCGTGCAGATAGTCGAGTTTCTCCGTCAATCCCCGGATATCGCCGAGCCCGCTGCCCGTCGTATCGTTGAAACTGCGCGGATACACCTGATACACGACCGATCTGCGCCACCATTCCGATTTGCTGCCAAGCTGCCCTGCTGTCATGCCGCGTGCCTCCTTCGGGTACCCAGAGGCCGCAGACGCTTCGGAATCGCGTACGCGGATAGCGAATATCCGCAGCCTGTACCCTTCATGTATATACAAGTATGTCTCCGAACCGATTGTAACCTTGTATATACATGAAGTCAACCTGTCTATATATACCACGCGAACAGAGCGAGCAAACATTTTGCGCGGTTTTTATTCGCGGTTTCTCAAGGTACGCTGATTTCCCCGGCTTTTTCGCCTGCGGCCAGCTAGTTAAAAAGCCTCTTTATGCCTCCATTACCCAAAATCAGGAAGAGTTTATCGGCCAATCACGTATGGGGGAAAAGCGCACAAACCAAAAAGGCGAAAAGCGGAAAGCCCGTAGGCTTTGCTTTTCGCCCTGCTGCGCCGGCTCTTCACCGACGCTCAAGATTTTTCGGACATTTAATTAAAGCCTGTTCAAAATCAAGCGTTCTGCGCATGGAACTGGCGCCCGTCATGTACCGCTTCCACGTAGCCGGCACGCACGGTGAAGTCGCCGAAATGTTCGCCGTCCAGCCGCTCTTTCGCATAGCGTCCGATGATCGGCTGCAGCGAAGCGAGAATCTCTTCTTCGCCGATGTTTTCCTTGTACAGCTTGTTGAGCCGTGCGCCGTCGTGCGCGCCGCCCAGATACATATTGTATTTGCCCGGTCCCTTGCCGATAAAAGCGAGCTCCGCCAGCATCGGGCGGGCGCAGCCGTTCGGGCAGCCGGTCATGCGGATGACGATTTCCTTGTCGCGCAGCCCTTCCTGCTCAAGCATGACTTCCAGCTTGTCGATCAGGCCCGGCAGGTAACGTTCCGATTCCGCCATCGCCAATCCGCACGTCGGCAGCGATACGCAGGCCATCGAGCTGCGGCGCAGCGCCGAATAATGCGCGCCGTCCGTCAGGTTGTACTGGCTGATCAGGCGATCGATCTTCCGCTTCTTCTGCGGGCTTACGTTGCCGATGATCAGATTCTGGTTCGCCGTCAACCGGAAATCGCCGTCGTGTTCCTTGGCGATTTCGCGCAGGCCGGTCATCAGCGGATACCCTTCGAAATCGGCGATCCGCCCGTTTTGGACAAACAGCGTAAAATGCCATTTGCCGTTGCTGCCTTTGATCCAGCCGTAACGGTCTCCGTTATGGTCGAAGCCGAATTGACGCGCCGGCTCCAGTTCCCAGCCGAGACGATCGTGCAGTTCGTTCACGAACCAGTCCAGTCCGCGGTCGTCGATCGTGTATTTGAAGCGGGCATGCTTGCGCACCGCCCGGTCGCCGTAATCGCGCTGAATCGTCACGACTTTTTCCGCCAGGTCGATCGACTGCTCCGGCGTAATGAAGCCGATCAGCTTGCCCAGCTGCGGATACGTCTTCACGTCGCCGTGCGACATGCCCATGCCGCCGCCGACCGTCACGTTGAAGCCGGCCAGCTTCCCGTTTTCGATAATGGCGATCAGGCCGAGATCCTGCGAGAACACGTCGACGTCGTTGGACGGCGGCACGGCGATGCCGATCTTGAATTTGCGCGGCAGATAGACCGGACCGTAGATCGGTTCCTGTTCGACTTCGGCGTCGCGGCTGTCCACGATCTTCTCTTCGTCGAGCCAGATCTCGTGGTACGCGCGGGTATGCGGATCGAGATGCCGGCTGACTTTGTCGGCCCACTCGTACACTTCCGAATGGATCTCGGACTGGTACGGATTCGGGTTGCACATCACGTTCCGGTTCACGTCGCCGCAGGCCGCAAGCGTGCTGAGCAGCGCTTCATTGACTTCGCGGATCGTATTCTTGAGATTCCATTTGAGCACGCCGTGCAGCTGGAACGACTGGCGCGTCGTCAGCCGGATCGTCTCGTTGCCGTATTTGTGCGAGATGCGGTCCATCATCAGCCATTGTTCGGGCGTGACCACGCCGCCGGAAGCGCGTACGCGCAGCATGAACTGGTACGCCGGTTCGAGCTTCGAGCGGCTGCGCTCGTTGCGAAGATCGCGATCGTCCTGCATATAGCTGCCGTGATGCTTCATCAGCCGGTTGTCGTCTTCCGGGATCGAGCCGGTCAGCGGGTCTTTCAGCGTCTCTACGAGGCTTCCGCGCAGGTAGGCGCTGTTACGCTTGATGTCCTCCACGTCGCTGTGCGGTCTGTCGTGCGGCGGAAACTTTTTCCACTCGGTGTGCTGCGTCATGATCTGGCGTCTCCTTCCCCGTTGAAACGGAACTTGTCGGTTATATCGATCTGTTATATCTATCCGTTATATCAATACACGTCGCGCTGGTAGCGCTTCTCCTGCTGCATGCGCAGCAGATATTCCGAAGCCTGTTCGGGACTGAGTCCCCCGCCCTGCGCGATGATCGTCTCGAGCGCCGAATGCACGTCGTGCGCCATATGCTTCTCGTCGCCGCAGACGTAGACCGCGGCTCCGCCGTCGATCCATTCGTACAGTTCCCGGCTTCGCTCCAGCATCCGGTGCTGCACGTATACCTTCTCGTCCGTATCGCGGGAAAAGGCGACGTCCATCCGGCTCAGCACGCCGTCCTTGATCCAGCGCTGCCATTCGACCTGGTACAGGAAGTCGGTCGCAAAATGCTGGTCGCCGTAGAACAGCCAACTCTGGCCGCGGGCACCGGTCTCTTCGCGCTCGGCGAGGAACGACCGGAACGGCGCGACGCCCGTGCCCGGCCCGATCAGGATGATCGGCGTATCCGGGTTCTGCGGCAGCTTGAAGTTCGGATTGTGCTGGACGAACACCGGCAGGCTGTCGCCCGGTTCGAGGCGTTCGGCCATCTGCACGGAGCAGACGCCGTAGCGGTCGCGTCCACCGCCGGCGTAGCGTACGCTTCGGACGGTCAGATGCACTTCGTCCGGCGTCGCCTGCGGGCTGCTTGCGATCGAATACAACCGGGCCGGGATTTTGCGCAAAATGCCTGTCAGTTCGGCCGCCGGGCGGCCCTGAAGCCCGAAGTCGCGGATCAGGTCGAGCAGGTCGCGGCTGCCGACGTACTCGCGCAGTTCGGCCGCCGCTTCCGGCGACACCAACCGCGCAAGCTTCTCGCTGCCCGTAAGCTTCGCGGCCTGTTCCAGCAGCGGCTTGGTCAGCACGGTGATCTCGAAATATTCGTACAGCGCTTGTCGCAGCGGAGCGGAACCGTTCTTGCCGGTATTCACGTTCTCCTGCGCGTCCCAGCCCATCTCCGCGATAATCTCGTCCACGAGGCGCGGATGGTTATGCGGATAGACGCCCAGGCTGTCGCCCGGTTCGTAGACCAGGCCGGAGCCTTCCAGCGACAGCTCCAAATGGCGCGTCTCGCGGGCGGAGCCGCGGCCGTTCAGATTCACGTTCTCCAGCACTTCCGCGCGAAACGGATGGCTGCGCGAGTATTCCGATTCCGGATCGGCGCTGAGCGGCGCCGCCGAATCGGCCGCGGAAGCGGCCGCCGCCGGGGTCGCGCTGAGCGCTTCCGTCACGGCTTTCATCCATTCGCCGGCCGTCTCGTCGAAGTCCACGTCGCAGTCGGCCCGCTCGGCGAGGCGCGAAGCGCCAAGCTCGGCCAGGCGTCCGTCGAAGTCTTTGCCTGTCTGGCAGAAGAACTCGTACGACGTGTCGCCGAGCGACAGGACGGAATAGTTCAGGCTGTCCAGCTTCGGCGCGCGCTTGCTGTGCAGAAATTCATGGAACGAAATGGCGTTGTCCGGCGGTTCGCCTTCGCCGTGGGTGCTGACGATAATAAGCAGGTTTTCGATCTTCTTCAGGTTGTTCGGCTTGAAATCGGACATCGACAGCACGTCCGCTTTGACCTGCTGCTCTTCGAGGCGCTTCGCCAGCTTCTTCGCCAGGCCGCTGCCGTTGCCGGTCTGCGAGCCGAACAAGACGGTGACTTCGCGCGGCGCCGCCGGAACGGCGGGAGCCTGCGGCGCGGCTTCGGCGGCCACGGTCGGAGCTTGCGCTGCCGGCGCTTCAAGCGACGGGTTCGCGGCCTGGGCCGACAAATAACCGGTCAACCAGATGCGCTGATGTCCGTTCAATGTAGGAAGCAGGCGGTTCAGCAGTTCCGCCTGTTGGTCGTTAAATGGGCTGTTGGTTGCGTTCAATTCCACGATCTCCACCTCGCACGGCATCATTCTTGTTAGATTTTTCGTTAATATGAGTCATTGTCGCTTCAATTCCTAGTTAAACGATCAGAATTTATTTGGCTACCTTGACCCTATCATACCGGCAAAATGGGGTCAATTCGATTCCGTTTATGACATTCATCAGTTTTTCTGATAATAGGTTAACAAAACAAAAATCATCCCGAATCCGGCAGCGATCACGCTCTATTTGACACTATTTGTCGAAAATAAATGGAAAAAGGCTATAATCTATTCATATTTTGTCGATTACGCACGATATATAAGACATGAAGTTAGCTACATGAGCTGCGGAGGTTGTTGGAAAATGATTAAAATCAGAACGTTTTTGGCCTTGATCTTCGTGGCTTTCGTCATTCTGCTCAGCGTCACGTTCGGCTCGCTGCTCAGCAGCCGTTCCACGCAGGCGATCGAAGAAGAAATCGGCGTATCGCTCGCCGGAACCGCTTACCAGATGTCGGACAAGCTGGACAACTTCATGTGGTCGCGGTCCGGCGAAGTCAAGCTGCTGACGCAGCTGCAGCCGCTCAAGCGGGCGAATGATCCGCAGGCGATCCAGACGCTGCTCAACCAGCTGCAATCGAGCTTCCCCGCTTTTTCGTGGATCGGCTTCATGAATACGCAGGGCGAAGTGCTGGCGGGCACGAACGGCATTCTGGTCGGGAAAAATATCGCCGATCGGCCCGTGTTCGCGGAAGGCATCAAAGGTTCGTTCGTCGGCGACGTGCACGAAGCGGTGCTGCTGGCGAAGCTGCTGCCCAATCCGAGCGGCGAGCCGCTGCAGTTCGTGGACATGAGCTACGCGGTCAAGAACGACGCGGGCGAAACGGTCGGCGTTCTGGCCGCGCATCTCAGTTGGGAATGGGCCCGGGAAGTCGAGCGCACGCTGCTGCAGCCGCAGACCGACCATGACCATGCGTTCGAACTGTTCGTCGTCAGCCAGAAGGACAATACGGTACTGCTCGGGCCGGAAGGCTGGGCCGGACGCGAACTCAAGCTCGGCAGCGTGGACCGCGCGCGGACTGGCGACAATTCTTGGGCGCTGGAGAAATGGCCCGACGGCGAACGCCATCTGACCGGCTATGCCTACGGCGACGGCTATCTCGATTACGACGGGCTCGGCTGGACCGTACTCGTGCGGCAGCCCGAATCGGTCGCGTTCGCTCCGGTCGACAAGCTGCGGCAGGATATCGTCTGGACCGGCCTGATCGCCGCCGTGCTGTTCGCCGGACTCGGCCTGCTGACCGCGGAATTCATCTCCCGTCCGATCCGCCAGCTGACGCGGGCCGCGGACCGTATACGTCTCGGCGGAGCGCCGGATATTCCGCAAACGAAAGGCTTTGCCGATATTCGCAGCCTCTCGCATTCGCTGCGCAGCCTGCTCGATTCCCTGCTGCGGACCGAAAATGCGCTGGGACATATGCAAAACGCCGCGCTGCGCGACCAGCTGACGGAGCTGCCGAACCGGCTGGCGCTGGAGCGCTACCTCGAAGAGACGATCGAAGCATTCGACCCTTCCCGCGAGACGCTGAGCTTCATGTATCTGGACCTTGACGGCTTCAAAAAAGTCAATGACACGTTCGGCCACCAGGTCGGCGACCTGCTGCTCAAAAAAGTCGCCAAGCGCCTGCAGACGACGACGCGCCCCGGCAATATCGCCGTGCGGCTCGGCGGCGACGAATTCCTGCTGATCTCGCGCAGTCCCGTTCGGCAGGCGTACGCCGAAGCGGAGCGGCTCGCCGGCGAAGTGCTGAAGCTGATCAACAATCCGTTCATCGTCGGCATGAACCAGCTGTCGATCGGATGCAGCATCGGCGTTGCATTCTACAACCGGGATACCGACAACGTCACCGACGTTATCCATACGGCCGACGAATGTCTGTACCTGTCCAAAAAAGCGGGCAAAAACCGCGTCACGTTCCACGAACGGGACACGACCGCAAGCTGAGTTTGCCGCTCCGGCATACGCTTTACTGCCCGAAGTCCGATCCGGACATTCGATACGCGTCAAAAAAACCGCACGGTCTCCGAATTCACTTTCGGAAGCCGTGCGGTTTTTGATGTTCAGACCTTACCGCCCTGCCTAACGCGAAGCCCCGCCCGGCTGCCCGCGAAAATGCGCCCGCACCGTGTCGTACGCAAGCTTCGGCCGGCGGTAGCCGTCCACCAGCCCTTTGCTGTTGCGGGTACAGCCGCGGCTGAGCAGCCAGCCGGTCGCCTCCGTCACGCGGCAGTCGCCGAACTGCCAGACGAATACGCCGGTCAGCGGCGAATCTTCAGCCAGGTAAGCGCGCAGATTGTCGCCGAGAATGTCGCATTGCCGCTCTTCCGAACCTTTGACGCGTTCGCGGCTGCGGAAGCCGTAATAGCCGTCGGCGCCGAATTCGCTGAAAATGAGCGCTTTGCCAGGGCCGCCGAGCCGCTCGGCCCATTCCGCCGCCTGATGCATCAGCTTGCCCGGATCTTCGTCCGTGTACCAACCGGGATACAGATTAAGCGAGACGATATCCGCCAGATCGAGGCAGAGATCCCGTTCCCGGTGATGCGAAGCGAACGTTCGCGGACGGGAAGGATCGAGTTCGCGGATCAGCGCAAGTTCGCTCTCGTAGATGCTTCTTCCGTACAGGGTGTCGCTTGCACATTCATTCAACACCGCCCAGATGACGATCGACGGACGGTTGACATGCTGCTCGACCATTTCCCGCGTCACGTCTTCGCTCTGCCGCCGGAAATTCGGCTGGCGCATCTGCTCTTCCGTCAGTCCGCGGGCGTGGTTCTCTTCCCAGACGAGCAGCCCGAATTCGTCGCACAGATCGAGAAACCGTTCGTCGCTCGGATAATGGCTCGTCCGCACCGCGTTGCAGCCCAGATCGCGGATCAGTTCAAGATCGTGCAGCATATCGGCAAAAGACAGCGCCGCGCCCGAACGCGCATGGTCTTCGTGGCGGTTCACCCCTTGAAGCCTCACGTTCCGCCCGTTCACCCGCAGCCGTCCGCCTTCGGTATCGATGCGGCGGAAGCCGATCCGGTCGATCCAGTCGTCGACTGCCCTTTTTGCGCCGCCCGGTTCTTTTTCAAGCAAAAGAGCCCGCAGCGTATACAGCACCGGCAAGTCCGGATTCCAGGCTTCGGCCGCAGGATACGCAGCCGTCCGCTCTACCGTCACGCTCTCGCCCGCTTCGATCCGCAGCGCCGCGCGCAGCCGTTCGCCGCCGTGAGGCTTCGCTCCTTCCAGTCCCAGCTCCAGTTCCGTCGTCTGCGCCGTATCCCCGAGATTGCGCACCGTCGCTTTCCAGCGTCCATGCCAGATTCCGTCGTTCCACTCCGGCCAGAACGCGACGCGTTCGATATAGACGTCCCCGATCTCTTCCAGCAGTACCGGCCGGATCGGGCCTCCGTACGTGTAATAGTCGTTCGGAATATGCAGCGCGGAATGTTCGCCGAACGAATTGTCCGCATACAGCCGGATCTCGTGCTCGCCCGGTTCGACCTGCCGCACGACCGTGTCGAGCGCGGTGTAGGCATTGTGATGATGCGCGACAAGCTCGCCGTCCAGATAGACGTCCGCCGTATGGCTGACGCCTTTGAACTCCAGACGCAGATTCGTGCGGTGCGCGATGCGGACGATGCGCCGGTACAATCCGACGCCCCGGTAAGTGCCGAATTCGGGATGGGTCTCCCAGCAGCCCGGCACGGGCAGTCGGTACGCCATCCGCTCCGGCACTTCCCCCTGCCGGCTCACCGGCTGAAATTCCCACAGTCCTTCCAGTTCTTTGATCGGACGGACCTCGTGCGTGTCGAACAATCGAATCATGTTGTTCATCCTTTCGGGATCGACGCGGAATGTTGGCGCAGCCGGGTTCCATGTCGTTTTGGAATGATTGACCGGGATCGGCCCCGCGCGAAGTTCTGACTCCCAAGCAGCGTTAAATCCCGTTTTCCTGACCAGATTACGCTTTCCGGCGCCAAATCTCCATGAGTATTCCGACCTTGTTCATGTCAAAAATGATTCGGATTCAAGCTTGGCGTCCTCCTCCGATTGCTCTATACTGACCGAAAAAGACTGCGACAAAACGGAGGCGAACACGATCATGGACACGCACACGCTGCACGACCCGGCCGTCAAAATCCGCTGGGCCGCTTACAAAAACACGTCCGGGGCATGGAGCGATATCCGCCGGAATACTTCGGTACATAGTCTGTACTGGATTCGCGCAGGCAGCGGCCGCTTCGAATCCGAGAAAGGCTGTTACGAAGCGCAGCGCGGGGAATTGTTGTATCTGGAACCGGGATTGAGCATGAAAATGGCCGCGCTGGGCGGCCGGGATCTGCATATGGCGATGGTGCTGTTCGATGCCGCGGAGCTGTCGGACGCGGACGGGCATTGGCCCGCGCCGTCGCGTATTCCGCGCTTCGATCTGCCGCACCGCTCGGCGTGGGACGGCGAGCGGGCGATTGAACTCGATACGGCGATCGGCCGGATCATCGAACGGTGGACGCCCGGCATGCCGGTACCGGAGAGGGAAGCCGGCGCCGCGCTGCTCGATCTGCTCGGCCGGCTGCACACCGGAAGCGCGCCGGAACCCGGCAAAGCCCGCGCCTTGTTCGAGCGCGGTCTCACCATCCTCGGCCAGCGCTTCGCCGAGCCGCTGACGACGGGACAGCTGGCCGGCGAGCTGCATGTATCGGTGTCGCATCTGCGCAAATTGTTTGTGCACCATGCCGGCGTCACGCCCAAACAGATGCTGTCGCGGCTTCGGCTGCGGCAGGCCGAGCGTTATCTGCTCTATACCGACCTGACGCTGCACGCGATTGCCGGGTCGTGCGGCTACGGCGACGAGTTCCATTTCAGCCGCACGTTCAAAAAGCATAAAGGTCTCTCGCCCTCGGCTTTTCGCCGCCGGGCGAAAGAAGACGGACCGCCGGATCCGGACGTTTAAGGAAGAGGACGTTGGAACACCAGCTGCGCTTCGTCACCCTCCAATCGAACATACACGTCGGACGTCGTTCGGCCGAGTCCGGGATTGCCCGCAGCCTTAACGGGGGCCGGATTACCCGTCACCGTGCTGTCGGGTACCGGGAACCAGAATTGTTGGGCGGAAGCGTCTTCGGAAGTTTCTTCGGAAGTGTTTTTGGAAGCACTGGTGCAGCCGTCCAGCCGATACAGGATGCCCGTGCCGCCTCTTTTGACGTCCAGCGGTTGGGTAATGATCTTCTCGCACGTGTAGGATGGTTTGGCGGGAAGGCCGAATGAATCCTGGCTGTTGTCATGGGCATAATAAATATGGCTGCCGTCGTAACCCAAATTGTCGAAGATCGGATCGCCTTCGATCGTGTAGTCCGTGAACTGCACCGAATCGGAGCGTCCGCTGTCCACGTTTTGCATAAAATCGGTCCACGTCTCCATATGGATCACGCGCCCGTACGTCTGAACGATGTCTCCGTTCTTCTCCGCCCGCTCCGAATCGTAACGTGTCGCGTCGATCCGGTCATACAGCTCTTGACGGTCTTCGGAACCGAGCACGTAACGGGCATCGCGGTCTTGCAGATCTTCCACGATCCCCCGCCCGCGACCGAAGATGCCAAGCCAGAACAGGTACGTTTTCTCCTCGCCGTCCACTTCAAGGCGAATGCCGTAATCGGCCGGCACTTCGCTGCGCTGCTGCCCGGACGAAGCCGGCTTCGCCCGCTTGAGCGCTTCCCGGAATGCGGCCGCGTCTTCACGCTGTTCAAGCGTTACGAATTCGCGCAGTTCGCCGAACGGAATATACCGGTACGCGATTACCCGCTCCCCCGCCGGCTCGGGACTGGTGCCCGGCTTGATCGGGACCGTATCCGGCACGCGCGCGAACGGCGACGAGACCGGCTCGGGCGTTGAAGTTTCTTGCGCCGAACATGCGCCGAGCGCAAACAGCAGAACGACAGCAGCAGACTTGATCCAAATCGACATAGCATATCCCCCTTTTTCCTCTAAACGTTTGGATTAGGTAAAAAGTTACATTTATTGCAAGTCTGCTTTTTTTATAGTCTGGCTTCATCTTCTATTCGCAGTTGGAATCGGTCGCTTCGTCCGCCGCCGCGTTCGTCGCAGCCGTCCAGCCCGTACACGGTCCCTGTTCAGTCCCAATGTTTTTCCACTCGGCGTTCGGGGACGATCCGCCAGTACAAACCGTTACAAAAAAACCCGCCGCGGGCCGAAGCCCGAGCGGGTAATCTATACGTTTATTTGGAGTAAAGCCGGCCTTTATCTGAAGCTTTCGCTCAAGATCAGCTGCAAATCGAGCTGCTGCGCAATGTCTTCGCACACCTGCCGGGTCGTATTTTGCAACACCGCGCCATCCTGACGAAGCATACGAAGCACGCGCCGGCTGCTGCAATCCAAATCGTCGGAAGTATCGCCTTCCATTTCGAGGTAGTGGATCAAATCGATAAGCCGAACATACTTGGCGCATAACTTTCGCTGCACTTCCGTATCCGCGGCATCCAGATTCGCCCACTTGTATGCGCCGCCTTCCACCATCTCGGACGACCCTTCCACATAAATCAAACTTGATTTGCCGACAAAAAACTCCATTTCGATAAAAATTTCATGGAACTTGTCCTGTAGATTCATGGGGCTGCCCATATTACGTTTCTCCTTCCTCTCCCGTACCACTTTTTCATCCAGAAAATACGGTCCGCAAAAAAGGAAGTTTTCTATTTTTAGGTAAAGGATGACGTTTGATCAGCATAGTCTTTTGCCTTTGACTTCACAAGGAAGAGAGCTACCTTTACATCCGCCTATTTATCTTATTTGCAAAAATAGAAGACGTTATCTGAAAAATTTGCCCGCTTTCCAGTATAAAATCTCCTGCCAGCGGGAACTGGTCTGGATCATCTCGTGCATCTGCTCCAGATCGACGGTGCGGCCCGTGGCATTGCTGACGACCGGGGTACGGCCGCGGTATTCCGTGCGGTAGCCGAACCAGCCTTCGATCAGCGGGGCGATCTCGTCGCGGTAAGGACGCATGGTGAGCAGCTGCAGGAAAGTATGGTAGCTCAGCGAGTATCCGGCATCCTGCGCTCGCCGCACGTATTTCGGTTTGATCGCCGCCGCGCATTCGGGACATTTCTGCTGCATGCCGAGCCGGTAATTCGGCGTTTCGAACCGGAACGTGCAATCGGGGCAGCCTACCAGCGCCAGATCGCGCCGGGCATTATCGGGAACATGAACATTCATGGGAATCGTTTCGCTCCTTTTCTGGACAGCTTCTCATGCTGCGAGGACTTGGTGTCGTTTCTTGGTTCCCTATTGTACTCTCTTTGGTGCAACAAAAAAAGGGCCGGTTCAAGGCACCTCTGTTCGAGGCCGGGAATTTGGACCGGAGACCGCAGGCGGAAGGTCGGAGCCGGACGGACCGCCGGCTTGGCGCCACCAACGAATCGTGAGCACGCTATTGGCCCGCTAAAGCGCTTTTATCGCATATGAACGAATCGTCAGCACGCTATTGGCTTCAATACGGCCTGAAACTGCCTTGATGGCGCTTCATAAGGATAGGACGATTCGTTAAAAAACGAAAAAAGCCGAAAACGGGCAGATAGCGATCGTGAGGTTCGTTAGCCGTCGAAATGCGGCGCGCGCGGATCAGGCTCGGCCGCCCGACTGGCCCAAACCCAAAAAACCGAACCCTCCACAGGAGGATTCGGTTGGCTTGGACGCTAGTTGGCTTGGACGCCGGTTGGCTTGAACGTCAGACGCCAGACGCCAGACGCGCAGCCCCGGTTCAACGCCAGGGCCGCTTCATGAACGCGATCGCGTCGATCAGCCCCACACTTCGTCGGCGACTTCCTTGACGAAGCGCAGCTTGGCCCACTGCTGCTCTTCGGTCAGGACGTTGCCTTCTTCCGTCGAAGCGAAGCCGCACTGCGGGCTGACGCACAGCTGGTTGATGTCGACGTACTGCGCCGCTTCTTCGATCCGCTTGAGGATCTGCGCTTTGTCTTCCAGCTCGCCGAACTTGGAGCTGAACAGACCCAGCACGACCTGCTGGTTCTTCACGTGCTTCAGCGGTTCGAAGCCGCCGGCGCGTTCGCTGTCGTATTCCAGGTAGAAGGCCGACACGTTGGAGCCGCCGAACAGAATCTCCGCGATCGGATCGTAGCCGCCGCCTTCGCCGGCATACGTCGATTTGAAGTTGCCGCGGCAGACGTGCGTCGTCACGACGAGGTCGGCCGGCAGGTTCTCGATCGCCAGGTTGTTCACGTACAGGAAGCCTTTGGCCATTTCGTTGATGTCCACGCCCGCTTCTTCCTGCATCGCGCGGAACTGACGGTCGCTCAGCGCGCCCCATGTGCAGTCGTCGAGCTGGATATTGCGGCAGCCTGCCGCGTAGAACGCGAGGATCGCGTCGCGGTAAGCGGCGCCCACGTCGGTGTACAGATCTTGACGGTTCGGATAGAACTCGTCGACCGTCTTGATATTGTCGCCACGGAACAGCTCGAACAGCAGTTGGGCCGGAGCCGGAATCGTCTGGCGGGCCACGACGTCGTCGCCGGCCGCTTCGTGCAGAAACTTGAAGTCTTCGACCATCGGATGCTTCGCGCCTTCGCCGACTTTGCCGGTCAGCAGCGCCGTCTCCGCGCGGGATTCCACGCCGTGGAACAGATAACCCGTATCGGACGCTTTTTTGTCGACGCCGCCGAGTCCCCAGAAGAAGTCCAGATGCCACCACGAACGGCGGAATTCGCCGTCGGTGACGCCTTTGAGTCCCACTTCTTTTTGCTTCGCGACAAGCTTGACGATCTCTTCGTCCTCGACTTGGCGCAGTTCGGCCGCGCCAATCTCGCCTGCCGCGAACTTGGCGCGCGCTTCTTTGATCGCCTGCGGACGCAGGAAGCTGCCTACGATATCATGCCGGAAAGGAACGGTGTCTCTTTGGGTCGCTTGCTCGAATACGGTGCTCATGGATCAAATCCTCCTCGGGAATCTGGGATGCGAATTTAAAATTGGACGCGAAAATCGAAAGTGAAATCGAAAGTGCCGAATGGCGCACAACCGTTCGATGTTCTGGCAAGTGGTAGCTCGGGCGCAGCCCGATGAGGTCAACCGTTCACCGTCGTTCGGCGCGTGGCCTGCCGGCTTCGACGAGAGATTAGGAAATACTATAGCATCTCCCGAAGAAACCGGCATAACGCCTAAAAGCTATACCCCGCTATATCAAAATCTTATAGCGGGGTATATTTGTCGGAATTAGAGGCGGATAGGGCCCGGTTGCCTGCGGATTGTATACGGATCTTACGGAGGTTGCACGCGGAATGCACGCGCATGGCAGACAGCTTCCCGGCGGCCGACCCGTTTTCAGTCTGCTCTCAGTCCGGCCACACTTCCGCGGCCGTCTCGGCCACGAGCCTAAGCTTGTCCCACTGTTCTTCTTCGGTGAGCAGATTGCCTTCCTCCGTCGAAGCAAAGCCGCACTGCGTGCTCAGGCACAGCTGCCCGAGCGGCACGAAAGCGGCCGCTTCGGCAATCTGCGCCTTCAGCACGTCTTTGCTCTCCAGCCCGCCGTGCTTCGTCGTCACAAGGCCGAGCACGACGAACTGTTCCCGGATGAAGCGGAGCGGCTCGAAGCCGCCGGCGCGTTCGTTATCGTATTCGAGGAAAAAAGCATCGACCCGGCAGCCGCCGAACAACGCTTCCGCTACCGGCTCGTAGCCTCCCGAAGCGAACCATGTCGAATGAAAATTGCCGCGGCAGACATGCAGGGCGATCGTCATATCGGCCGGACGTTCGGCGATCGAATCGTTGATCAGCTTGACGTATTGCGCCGCAAGCGTGTCCGGGTCGGTGCCCTGGCTGCGCAGCTGCGTCCGGTGCAGCAGGCTGCACAGCGTACCCCAGGCGGTGTCGTCGAGCTGGAGATACCGGCAGCCCGCGTCGTAAAAAGCGCGGATCGCGTCCCGGTACACCCGGACGATGTCGGCGAACAAACCTTCGTCGTTGTCGTACGCGCCTCCGCCGTTGTAGCGCTGCACGAAATGGAACAGCGACGGCGCGGGAATGGTCATCTTGGGCACCGCGTCCCCTGCCTGCAGGCGCAGCGATTCGAAATGCCGCAGCATGGGATGCCGGCCGAACGAGATGCGCTCCGAGATGCGGAACGTCTCCGCGCGCTGCTTGGCGTCGATACGTCCCGCCGCGGCGTTCAGGTCGATCTTCTCCGTGCCTTCGACCCCGAGAAAGAAATCGAGATGCCACCACGAACGGCGGAATTCGCCGTCGGTGACGACGCGCAGCCCGATTTCCCGCTGCCGCTCCACGAGCTTGGCGATTTCCGCCGTCTCAAGCTCGTACAGCCCTTCGTCCGTCAGTTGCCTTTCCCGGTGCAGCCGCCGGGCTTCGAGCAGCTCAGGCGGGCGCAGGAAGCTGCCCACGAGATCGCAGCGAAAAGGCGGCGACGTTCTGGTTGTGCCGATCACTGGACTTTGCATACGTTCCTCCCGATTCAAAAATGGAAATGTGAAGCGAAGCTTCGTCAGAACAAAAACTGGTTCGCCGCGAAATAGCGCCGGGCGACCAGGTCGTTCAGCAGATTGATATAAGAAGCCGCGATCGGGCTCAGTCTCCGGTCTTTGTGCGCGATCCAGCCGATCGTGAACAGCTCGTCCGTCTCGACCGGCACCGACTTGAGCACCGTCCCGTCGAGTTCGGCGGCGAGAATGCCCGTACCGACCGTATAGCTGTGCGTGCCCGCCAGCAGTCCCGACAGGGTGGCGCGGTCATTAACCTTGACGCTGCGTCCCGCTTCCGGCAGGTTCATCAGTTCTTCCGAGAAATGCAGCGAGCTGCTTTCTCCCTGATCGAACGTGATATACGGGTACGGGGGCAGATCCTCGACCGTCACGATCTCCCGGCGCGCGAGCGGATGCGTCAGCCCGATAAAAATATGCGGGCGGGTATTGAACAACGGCGTAAACTTGAGGCTGCCGTCGCTGAACATCTTGTTCATGACTCTGGCGTTGCGGTCGCACAAATACAAAATACCGAGATCGCTGCGCAGCGTCCGCACGTCTTCGATGATCTCCGACGTCTGGGTTTCTCGCAGCGAGAACGCGTACTCCTGCTCGCCGCTTCCTTCCATCAGAGCGGAGAACGCTTCGGAAGCGAACGCGTAATGCTGGGTCGAGACGGAGAAATGCACGCTGCTGCGCCGCTTGTTTTTGTAACGGCCTTCCAGCAGTTCCGCCTGTTCGACGATCTGCCGGGCGTGCGCCATAAATTCAACGCCGTCCGCGGACAGCGTGATGCCCCGGTTGGTACGGTCGAAAATGGTAATGCCGAGTTCCTGCTCCAGGTCCTTGATCGCGTTGGACAGACTCGGCTGCGAGATGAACAGGCGTTTGGCCGCCTCGTTGATCGAGCCGCAGCCTGCCACCTCGATCGCATACCTGAGCTGCTGTAAAGTCAATATCGTTCCCCCGCTTTCAACTTACGCCGTACTTTCAACTGACGCCGTACTTTTTATCCCACGAACCCTGCTGCTTGCGAATGAACACGATCTGGCCGATATGGTATGCGTTATGGATCGTCAGGTGGGACAGGTCGCTTGCCCATTTGCCGAACTGTTCGTCGTCGGCCTGCTCGATAAGTTCGATCCAGTCGTTCAACGTGGCATCGTAAGCGGCGAGCGCTTCCTGCCAGGTGTCTTCCATGTTCGGTTCCGGATCAAACGTATCGTCGTTGTCCCCTTCGAATTCCGGCACTTCTTCGCCCCGAAACTGCTTGAGATACCGATGGTTGTAAAAGTCCAGATGCCGCACGATTTCATGCACGCTGTTCATTTCTTCGTTGCTTTTCCAATCGGCCTGTTTCTGTGTCAGCCCTTTGACCGCGGCGGCCATGGACGTGAACCATCCGTTTTCGTTGCGGCAGGCCCGCAGTTGAATCCCTATCGTGTCTCGGTTAGTCATAAAAGTCCTCCTTCGACCAATTCCAGATGGTAATCGCCGACCGCGTCTTTTTCGTACAGATTGTCCAGCGACGTCGAATAATTGTGAATGTCCGCGTCCCGTTCGAAGCCGAGGGCGGGAATGCGTACACGGAACTTGCCTTTGTACAGCAGCGTGGCGACGTCGTGATATTCCGCGTGCGTCACTTTGAAGTCGAAAGCGACCGCACGCCGTTGTTCGCCCGAAATTTCGACCGTGAATTCATGCAGGTTGAAGACGTGAAGCAGACGGTCGTCGATCCATACCGGGGTGCCGGCAGTTTGCCCGTCTGCGGGATTGGTGTTCATGGCACGGCCTCCTTTATAATGGATGCAAAGCAGTGATCGAAAGCAGTTTTACTATAATGGATTTGCGCCTCGGACGCAAAAGGAGAATCGTATGAACCTGATTACGGAAGCCCTGACGCCGCGATCGCCGTTATCCGCGGCCGTCAAGACGTTGTACGAAGAAGCTTTTCCCGCAAACGAAAGAGCCCCGCTGTCGATTCTGTACCGCAGGGCACGCCGGCCCGATGTGGAATTCACCGCTTATTACGACGAACAATCGGACGGGCGCGTCTTCGTCGGCTTCACTTACCTGGCGCGGCGCGGCAGCCTGATCTTCCTTATGTATCTGGCGATCGATCCCGTTCACCGCTCGCAGGGCTACGGCAGCCGGGTACTGGAGCAGATCCGCCGGACGTATCCGGGCAGCCGCATCCTGCTCAATATCGAAGCGCCCGATCCGGCAGCGCCCAATGCCGCGGAACGGCTGCGCCGGCGCGATTTCTACGTGCGCTGCGGCTACGCCGGTTCCGGTTACCTGATCCAGGAATTCGGCGTGCTGTACGAAGCGCTTATTCACGGCGGATCGTTCGACGAACAGGAATTTCTGCGCCTTTACCGCCGCTTTATGGGGTTCCCGCTTTCCCTGCTGGGACGTCCGAAGATTCGGCCGAAGCCGGACGCACGCCCGACGACTGACGGATCAGGAACATAGACATGCCCGCAAGCACGAGGACGCCGCCCCCGATCTGAATCCAGGTCATATGCTCGCCGAGCAGCCACACCGCAAGCAGCGAAGCGCCGACTGGCTCGCCGAGAATGCTCATGGAGATCGTCGTGGCGTTGACGTAGTTCAGCAGCCAGTTGTTGATAATATGCGCGAGCGTCGGCACGATCGCAAGCAGCACGAACACGCCCCATTCCCGCGCCGGATAATCGAAAAACGGCTGCACGGTCGCGAGGTTGTAGAGCGTCAGGAACATGGCAGCCGACAGGAACACGCAGAAGCTGTAGATCCAGTGCGACACTTTTTTGACCGCGCTTTGCCCGATAAACAAATACCCGACGACCGCGATCACGCACAGAAACGACAACAGGTCGCCGCGGATCGCCTGCGCGCTCAGCCCGAAATCGCCCCAGCCGATAAGCATGACCCCGAAGGTAGCCACGACCAGCGCGACGATCGATGCCCGCGTCGTCCGCTCCCGGAACAACGCAAATCCGACGGCGAGCGACACGAGCGGCTGCAGCGCCAAAATGATGGTGGAGCTTGCCACCGTGGTCAACTTCAGCGATTCGAACCACAGCGCGAAGTGCAGTGCCAGAAACAGCCCGGAGAAGACCAGCAGCCGGGCTTCCCTGCGGCCGATCCGCTTGAACTCGTCGCGTTTGATCCAGACGATAGGCAGCATGAGGAAGCACGCGAACCACATCCGGTACATGCTCAGAATGGAGGACGGCGCGTCCGACCATTTGACGAAGATCGCCGAGAACGAGACGGCGATGATGGAGACGGTCAACGGAATTGCGATAGATTTTTTCATGATAGTGCTTCTGTCTCCCCAATGCTTTTCTCTAGTTGTGCCCGCCGGGGCAGGCCGGATTTAATCATATCAGCAATCTTCGCGAAAAAAAACACTTTGTGACCGCGTGAACACGGAGCACGGCAGGCCCGGTCGGGTGCTGCGCGGTTCGTCGCCTGAGTCAGTCTGCAAATCCCCGGTTAAGTCCCTTTTGTAGCGATGGGGCGAGCCCAGACATTTGAGACGGGGAGTGACAGCATGCCTGAAAAACACGTAGCCAAAGCAAAAATCAAAACCCTGCTGAACGACCTGTTTACGCAGCGCTTCAATCAGGCCCCGGGGCGCATGGACATCTACTTGGATGAGCGTTCCTTGATCGTCCATCTGGAACACTTCATGGGCGACGAGATGCAGAACCTGATCCGGCTGCAGGACCCCGACGCGCTTCGTTCGGTGCAGGAACTGATGTTTGAACATATTTTGCCCGAACTTGCCGGCACGATCGAGGCCGCGACCGGTTTTCGGATCGGCACTTTCTATTACGACTGGTCGGACCGCGATCTCTCCGGCATGCTCGTCGGCCTTCCGGAAGAACAGGCCTATCACAAGCAGGAAGATTATTATTCGGGCAAAAGCGACGTTCACGACACTATCGGCAAAGTCACGTACGAGATCCAGAAAATGCCGGACGAGATCTACTCCTACTGGGCTGCCGACCATATTCTGGTCATCGTCCGGGAAGGCATCCTGATCAAAATCGAAAAAGCGTTCGTCGATCAGGGCGCCAGCGAGATTCTGCGAAAGGTCAAACGGAATCTGGAAAAAGAAGTCATCCATCTGGAATCCGATCATATCGAGCAGACGTTGAAGCGCAAAATCAAGGATTTCTACGTCGACTGGTCGTTCGAACTCGACAAAAGCTTGCTCGTATACGTGTTCGAGGACTGATCCGCCGGGCTGGGCTTGGGCGGACCAACCCGCCGCACGCCCAAAAGCCGATCCCGCTGTCGACAGACAAAGCGGGATCGGCTTTTTGATAGGCTATGGATTCATACGAAGCGATAAGAATAATACGAATCCATAAGAACGATACGAAGCGATCATATAGAAGGGCGCCGCCTGCCCGGGACCGGGCTTGCGGACGCTTATTCGACGCTTATTTGGAGACGCGGCGCTTCTCCTGCTCGCGCAGTTCGATGCGGCGAATCTTGCCGGAAGCGGTCTTCGGCAGATCGGTCACGAACTCGATCTTGCGCGGATACTTGTACGGAGCGGTCCATTCCTTCACGCGCGCCTGCAGTTCCTTGACCAGTTCGTGCGTGCCTTCGACGTCGTCGCGCAGCACGACGAACGCTTTGACGATGCTGCCGCGGATCTCGTCCGGACTTGCGACCGCCGCGCATTCCTTGACGGCCGGATGCTTCATAAGCGCTTCTTCGACTTCGAACGGCCCGATCGTGTAGCCGGAACTGATGATGATATCGTCGCCGCGGCCTTCGAACCAGAAGTAACCTTCTTCGTCGAGGCTCGCACGGTCGCCGGTAATGAAATATTCGCCGCGCATCGACTGGCCTTTGCGTTCGGGATCTTTGAAATATTCGCGGAATAGCGCCGGCAGCTCGCTGTGCACGGCGATATTGCCGACTTCGCCCGGCGGCACCGGCACGCCTTCGTCGTCGACGACAAGCGCCAGACCGTCCGCCATCGATTTGCCCATGGCGCCGAGCCGGACCGGCGAACCGACCAGATTGCCGATCAGCAGCGTGCTCTCGGTCTGGCCGTAGCCGTCGCGGATCGTCAGGTCATGATGCTTCTGGAACGCATGGATGACTTCCTGGTTCAGAGGCTCGCCCGCCGAGACGGCGCTGCGCAGCGCGGTCAGGTCGTATTCGCTCAAGCCGTGCGATTTGACCATGAGGCGGTATTCCGTCGGCGTGCAGCAGAGCACGCCGATCTTGTAATCCTGCAGCAGATGCAGGTAGCGCTTCGGCTCGAACGCGCCGCTGTAGACGAAGCCAGTCGCGCCGCTGCCGAGTACCGACAGGAACGGGCTCCAGATCCATTTCTGCCAGCCCGGCGCCGCCGTGGCCCAGACCGTGTCTTCCTCGTGAATATCGAGCCATGAAGACGTGATGCGCAGATGCGCGTATGCCCAGCCGTGCGTATGCACGACGCCTTTGGGATTGCCCGTCGTGCCGGACGTGTAGGCGAGAATCGCCATATCGTCGCGGGACGTGTCCGCCGCTTCGAACGTGTCCGGCTGATTCTGCATCAGCGCGTTCAGGTTCAGCCAGCCGTCCGCTTCGGTGGAATCGCCGGCTTCGGTCACGAGAATGCGATGATCGAGCGCCGGCAGCTCTTCTTCGATCCGGTCCACTTCGCCTGTTACCGACGGCCAGGAGATGACGGCGCGCGCTTCGGAATGAAGCAGGCGGTACGACAGGTCTTTGGACCGCAGCATTTCCGACGACGGAATAATGACCAGCCCAAGCTTCAGGCAGGCCATGTAGATGACGTACGCCACGATGCGCCGCGGTACCGTTACCAGCACCTTGTCGCCTTTTTGCAGACCGAGCTTCGACAGCCCGCCCGCGAGCCGGTTGGCCTGCTTCAGCAGGTCGCCGTATGTGATCTCCGCTTGTTCGCCGGCTTCGCCGAGCCATTTGAGCGCGACTTTATCTGGGGCGTAATGCTCCATTTCGGAGGTCAGATTGTATCTCTCCGGTGCTGCCCATTGACTGTATTTCATCCGACATTTCTCCTTTTGTCCATCCTTTATTCGACGCTTCGACGCGCCCGACCCGCACGCCTTGCCGTCACGATCGTTCCGGTATTAAGATCAGGTGGCTATTAGTATAGCATGGTTTAGGACCAGGTGTTAAGCTTCCTCATCTTTTCTTCATGAACAGCGCGCCGACTTCGCAGCAGCGGAAGATACGTGAATTCACGCTAAAACGTTTGCAAATTCCGATCTATTTTGTGATTTAATTCACTAAATTTTCGGCGAAATCTGTTTTAATGAAGAAGTAAACCTAAATTCCATGGAGGCGAACAACATGAGTTTTGACGGTGCGATTATTGAACGGCAGGGTCTGAGATTTGCGGCGGTGGCGGTCAAGCCGCACGTGCTGGGTTATTCCGGCGCATGCGAGGAAGCGGCGGCGAGATACGCTCCCGTCTTCCCGGGCATGCCGATCGTCCTGGTGTCCCAAAAGGCAGACGGCGTTCCCAAATATTGCGGAGACGCGGACTGCATCGCGTATCTCTCGGCGCTCGGCCCGGCGTCGATTCCCTGGCAGACTTATCATTCCGCTTTGCACAAGGAACTTGCGCTCCGGTGATTACCGGGGTGCTTTTTTGTCGGCAAAAGCGCAGACAAGGGCTCCTCCCGGAGATTCGCCCTTCCTGCGCTTCGTCGATCTGTGCGTTAGAGACTGCGGAACGCTACCGTTCCCGTATTGGTACTGCGATTCACGCGAAAAGCCGGTTCTGCCGCGTCGAAATCTTCGCCCCACTGGAGCATATAGCGAAACTCGTAAAATCCGCCGAGCGTCGCTTTAAAATTCGTTTCCCAATAATTCGTCATCACCCACGCGTACAGCGACGAAGTATCTGCTTCGCCTTGCTGTCCGTGCACTTTGCGCTCGCCGAAAGCCAGCGGTCCGGTCTGGATCAGCGGCGTGTCCGGCGTCGACAGCGCAAGTCCGCCGCTTGGACCGGTAAACGCCAAACCATCCTGAATACAGTAGAAGTCGGTCAGCGTACCCGGAATCTGGTCGATGCCCGGCCGCACGGCCGCGCCGGCTTTTTCAAGCCAGAGCTGCCCGCTGCCTTCGCCGGCGAACGGCAGGGACACGTAGACGTTTTCCGGTTCCCAGACGCTGTTTTTGTGCAGGCGCACCGATACGTCCACGCGCGGAAGTCCGGCATACACTTGAAGGAACAGCGAGTAATGGCTCATGCCTTCCACGGCGTAGGTCAGCTGCACGGTCGTATAGAGAAGCCCGTTCGCGATCTCCTTGACGCCGGTCAGACGGCCCGCGAAGCGCTGCACATTCATCCCTTTGCGGTTGCGGCCCATGATTCTGCGGACGGTCATCTGATCGCCGCGCTCGCTCTCGGTCACTTCGTACACGGGGGTAAAAGCGCCGTGCGCCTGCCTGGCATCGATCATCTCCCGCCCTGTCCGCTTGTAGATCCACGACTGGATGCCCGCGCCCGCGGTCCAGGCGATCCGGACATGCGGCGATTCGATTCCGTTCTCCGTGACGACGACCTGCAGCGCTTGCGCGCCCTGCGCCGGCGCGATCAGGTCGCGGATATCGTGCACGCGGTCGGCGCCGACCAACCGGGTGCTGCTGCCGCCGCTGCCCGCCGCCTGCTGCCGCACGCTGCGGATCGAATATCTTTTTTCCCCGCCTGCTTCAAGTTCGGCCATGATCGCGATCTGGTAGCCCCGGCTTACCCGCTCCTGCTGATGGGGCACGACGGCTCCGGTCTCTTCGTCCACCACTTCCAGGCCGTGCCGGAAATAGTCCGCTTCCCACTGTTCTTCCAGATACATAAACGCCAAATCTTCGACCGGATAAGCGAACGAATTGATCACCTTGTACGTAAAAGCGCGATTCGCCCGCAGCAGCACGTCCCCGCGATCTCTCGTGACCCGGTCCAGGCAGCGATGGGCGAGGCGGCTCGCTCCGGCGGCGTACGCTTCTTTGCGGACGGCCAGTTCCTGCACGAGCGGATGCCACGGTTCGGAGATCGAGGAATGATAGCCCCACGTATGCTCGGCATACAGGATCAGCTGCTGCTCCGCTTCCCGAAGTTCGTCCGCGTCGACGATTTCCCGCTGCGGATCGAGCCGTTTGACGAGCGACAGCGTACGCTGCGCATTGCGGAAAATCTGGGTATGCATCGCGGTCGAAGCGACGCCGTCCGACCACCAGTCGGGCCAGTCTCCCTTATGTACGGGAATCTCGACGTCCTGCTGCTTGAGCAGATCGAAATAACGGTCCAGCGTAGTCATCTCGACCTCGACCGTATCGCCGTGCTTGGCGTTCCACTCGTGGATAAAGCTCATGATGCGTCCGTTCGGTGCCGCGTTGTCCCGCAGCAGTCCCATCACGTTGACGAGCGCGAAATCGTACGGATACCCTTCCTGTTCAAGCTGCTCCAGATACCGGCCGATTCGGGTCTCCGCGACGTGCCAATGATCTTCGGAGATGCCCCAGATCGGCGTCTCGTCCTGGATCGAGTAGGACAGCATGCCGTCGGGATTGAGCCCCAGATCATTGCCCATCATGTAGTGCTCCCCGCTACAGACGAGGATGCGGCTGCCGCCGGGCGTCTCCCAGTAAAAAGGAAATTGTTTGCGGCCGATCGCGAACATGCCGTGGTGGGTATGGATACTGCTGAGCAGATGTTCGATCCCGGCGTCCGCCAAAGCCTGTGCGTAGCCCCAGCTGTACCCGTTGATATCCGCCGTGATCGCCGAACGCACCGCAAGGCCCAGCGGCTGCGCGAACCGGCCCGCTCTCGACACCATCTCGCTCAGCAGCTCGTATCCGATCAATTCCGTCATGTTCAAATACGTGCCGGACAGCTCGATCTCGCCCCGGCGCAGCGCGTCGACGAACCGCTCCTTCTCGTCCTCTTCGGCTTCCTCCAGAAATTTCTCGACGGCCCAGAACGTTTCGCACGTCCATTTGAACCCGGCCCATTCGGGATGCTCGCCGCTGCGGGCCGCTTCGCAAATCGCCACGGCCTGGCGGATAAAGTCTACCTGGTACTGCTCGATTTTCTCCTGCCGTTCCGTATAGCCGATATCGGTATGGGAATGGTGCACCACGTAAATCTTCCACTTTTTCGCTGTTTTTTGCATGATTGTCGCCTCCATTGAGATCCGGTACGCCGCTTGCGCGGCTTCGTTGTCCGTCATGTCCGTGTATCAATCCTGCCTGCTGGTCATCCAAGCGTGAATCCCGCGCAGCGTGCCGGCGAGCGTGCTGCGGCTGACGCGAATATGGATCTCCGGACCATCCGGCCGGAGACCGCTCGCCAGAGACGGGACGAACAGAGGGGCGCTGCGGGAAATTTGTCCGCCGAGCACGAGCACGTCCGGCCGGAACGGCAGCACATGCGGCAGCAGAATCTGTGCCATCCGCTGTCCGAACCGTTCGAACACGCGCCGCGCCCCGGCGTCTCCGGCTTCCGCGAGTTCGGCCAGTTCGCGCACGTCAAGTCCCGCTGCGGCCGGGCCCATGTCAGCCGCCAAAGCCAGTACGCCTCTGCGGGATATATAATCGTCCGCGATGCCGCTCCCATAAGGCGCGTCGTACAGCCAACCTTCACCCGGCACGTCTGCGCGGCGTCGGACCGGCTGCCCGCGTTCGAGAAAGCAGGAACCGAGACCCGTGCCGATCGTCAGGCAGATCGCCCGCTGCGCCCCATGCGCCGCTCCGCCGGGAGCGGACTCGCCCAGCCCGAACAGCACCGCGTCGTTCTCGAACGCGATTCGAAAATGCGGCGCCAGCCGGCGGCCGACGGCAGTATTCGCCTGCAGCTCCAGCTGCAGCAGCCGGCCGACCGGAAGGCCGTACAGCGGCTCGAACTTGCCGAGCCCGCGGATGCGGCTGACGCCGGCTGCATAGTCGAACGGCCCGGGAAAAGCGAGGCCGAATCCGTCGACCGGTGCGTCCGTGCCGGCTTTGGCGAGTACTTCGCCGAACAGGTTCGCGGCATGCGCGATCCAGTCCCCCGCCGGCAGATCCGATCGGGCCGGGTAATACCCGACCGTCGCGTCGACGATTTCCCCGTCGACGACGGCGGCCGCTTTGATCTGTGTTCCTCCGACATCGAACGCGACGATCAGGGAAGAAGACATCTTCGCCACCTCCTAGACGCGCACATAGGCTTTGATCGTACCGATCGTTCGTCCGGCGCTCGGCCCGCTCGGGCGGATCGTGTAGCCGCCGACCGCGGCCGGCACGATAAACGTCTCGGCATAGCGGATCACGAACGGTTCGAACGAGCCGTCCACACTCTCCACCGTCGCTTCTTCGCCCGAGACCAGATTCAACATGTGAACGCTTCCATTTTGTTCATGCGATACCGCTTCGGAAAACCAATGCCGGCGGGTCTCGATAAATTGCAGCTTGTGCAGGCCGGTCCGCTCTTCGGTCCAACCCGGTCCGCGTTCGATCTCTTCGACGCGGTTGACGCATTCCGCTTCCGTCCAGGCGGTCGTCCGGTCCCAGCGAATGACCTGTTCGCCGTGCTCCAGATGTACCGGCCGGGGCCGGCCGTCCAGTCCGACGCGATCCCAGTCCCACAGTTTGAACGTGAAAATGTAAGGCGTGGCGCTGATCTCCAGCACCATGCACCCGGATGCGGAGCAGTGCACCGTACCGGCGGGAATCAGAAAGTGGTCATGCGCGGATGCGGGAAACGTCTGGACGTAGTCTTCGGCCGGAAAAGAAACCCCGCCGTCCTGCGCCGCCCGCAAATCGGCGATCATCTCTTCGGCGGAAATGTTCTCGCGCAGGCCGAGATAGACTTCCGCTCCGGGCTCGGCCTCCAAAATGTAATAGCTCTCGTCCTGGGTGTACGCCATGCCGAACTGTTCGCGAATATAGGCCGTATCGGGATGCACCTGAAGACTCAGGTTCTGCCCCCCGATCGTATCGAGAAAATCGAACCGAATCGGGAATTCGGCGCCGAACCGGGCATAGACCGGCTCGCCGAGCAGTTCGATCGACCGGAACATGACCAGGTTGATCGCCGGCAGTTCCAGGCGTACGGCGCCGTAGCGAAAATACAGGCTGTTTTCTTCCGGCACGCCGTCGAATCCCCACGCGTAAGGGTGATCGCGCCCGGGCAGCCCGATATGCCGCTGCAGCCACTGGCCGCCCCACACGCCGGGATCGAAATAAGGCACGAGCCGAAACGGACGTCCGACCGCTTGGGCCAGGCCCGCGAACAGCGCGCGGCCCGTCACCATGACGGGAGCATCGCGGACGTTCGTGTCCAGATAATAATCGGCTTCTCTCAGATGCTCCCGCTTGAAGCGGTCGGCCATGCGCCATTCGAAGAAAAAGCCGCGTTTGTACCGTTTGAGCGGATCGTCTTCCGGCTGCGTCTCCCGCCAGCCGCCGATCTCTCCGCTGCGCAGGCGCTGCTGGATCTCCCAGCGCGTCAGATCGGCGTACAGCCGCAGATCGCCGCGGACGGCGAGCGAAGCGCCGAAGCCGATCACCAATACGATCTGCGCGGACGACGCTTCGATCGAAGCCCGCAAATCTTCCAACTTGTCTGCCTCATAGAACTCGTCGATGCGAAACGAAGACAGATACCCGAACACGCGATCGTCGGTCAAATACCGTTCGATCTTGCGCTGCACGCCCGACGGCGGCAGCGCCGCGTCTTCGGCTTCCCGCACGTCCAGCGAAAACGCGGACAGCGCCTGCTTGCATCCGGCGACGATCTCCGCCCGGCGAACGCCGGGATAACTTTCGACCACGATCACGGTCTTCGGCCTGCCCAGCCGTTCGACGGCGCGAGCAAGTTCCTCTCCAATTGCCGTATACCCTGCCCAAGCTTCTTCGTCGTGCCCGCGGATCGGGACAAAAGGCTCTTGATCATAATCGGCTGACATCGATATAAGATCACCCCTTACTTTTTGATGATTTCAATATAGCACAAGTTAACACATATTAACAAAAACGAACAAAAAAAGTTTTTGACGTTTATCGGTCAAGGTTGTTTTCTCCTGTCCACGCCCTGTCCACGCCCCGTTTTCGCGCGATTCGTTACCCGTTCCCGCGTCAGACCACGTGCAGGTCGATCCCCGCCTCCCTGATCCGCATCCGCTCTTCTTCTTCCAACCCCTCGTCGGTAATCCATACGTGAATATCGTCCAGCGCAGCGACCTGGGTCAGGAAGCGTTGGCCGACTTTGGACGAATCGAGCAGCATGACGACCTGCCCGGCGGAGCGGATCATCGCTTTCTTCACCTGCGTATCAAGCAGGTTCGGATCGGTAAAGCCCGATTCATGCGTATATCCGAGCGCGGACAAAAACAAAACGTCCGCATGGTACTGCGCGAAAAACCGCTCCGCTTCCGGACCGACGAACGTGCCCGACTTGTCGCGGAACAGTCCTCCGCAGCTGATCATCGTGCGCTTTTCCGAAGCGTAGGGACGAAACAGATTCAGCGTGTCGATCCCGTTGGTCAGCAGCGTCACTTCGTCCAACCCTTCCAGATGTTCGGCCATGCGCGACACCGTCGTCCCGTTCTCCAGCGCGATCGTGCCGCCGCTGCGCACAAAATGCTGCGCCGCATAAGCGGCCAATCGATTCTTCGTATCGCGGTTGCTGGACGCTTTGGTCGTGAGCGCCGGCTCGTCCCAGCCTTCTTCCGCCGCCGGCGTGCGATAGACCGCGCCTCCGTGCGAACGGTTGATCAGGTTCTCGCGTTCCAGCGCGTTCAGATCCCGGCGGATCGTCATTTCCGAGACGCCAAAATGAACGCTCATTTCTTTTAGCGTAGCCGCGCCTTTGTCGGCGAGATAAGCAAATAAAGCTTGCTTGCGTTGCAATGGCAGCATATGCGCACCTCTTTTCCTATTCTGACAACCTAACTCTCTCATTCTAACACAAACGAACATGGAAAAAGCGGCCCGCAGGGACCGCTTCATGTGGAACGAACATCCAATCTTCAAGCAAATCGTCGGCAGCCCTTACAGCTCCAACAAATACGTCATGTCGCTGCCTTCCGTCGGATAGCCGAACAGCGTATCGCCCAGCTGCTCCGCCGTCATTCCCTGACGCATCGCGATCGCGAAGTAGTTGATCAGATGTTCCGCTTCGCCGTTCAGGATATGGGCGCCGAGGATCGTACCGTCGGATTTGTCGAGTATGACTTTGGCCATGCTCGGCTTCTCGCCGACCCGTTTGTACGTGTACCAGTCCGACATATCGAGCAGATTGACTTTGATATCTTTGCCGCTGGCTTGGGCCTGCTCTTCGCTCATCCCGATCGAAGCGAGCATCGGATAGGTGAACGCGATCGACGGCGTCGCCGTGTAATCGGGCTTCGAGCTGTCGGTCTTGAGCAGGTTGGCCGCGACGGCGCGGGATTCGAGTCCGGCGATCGGTGTCAGCGACAGTCCCGGCGAACCGGACACGTCGCCGGCCGCATACACGTCCGGATTGCTGACGCTGCGCAGGTACTCGTCGACGGTCACGCCTTTTTTGTCGAAGTCGACGCCGCCCGTCGCAAGATCCAGTTCGTCCACGTTCGGAATCCGGCCGGCGCCGTGCACGACCGCTTCGCATTCCAGGCGCAGTGGCTTGCCGTCCTGCTTGCCTTCGAGCACGTAACCGTCGCCGGAGCGCGACAGCTTCTCCGTCTGCGTGTTCAGATGGAACGCGATGCCGATCTCTTCCATTTTGCCGACCAGCGCCTGTACGAGATCGGGATCGAAATTTTTGAGCGGCTTGTCGTTGTTGTGGATCAGATGCACTTTCGCTCCCGCTTCGGCCGCGATATGCGCGAACTCGAACGAGATATAGCCGCCGCCGATAAACGCGATCGTCTTGGGCAGACGTTCCAGATCGAGGAAATCGTCGCTGTGGAGCAGCAGCTCTTCGCCGTCGAATCCGAGCGTCGCCGGTCGGGCGCCGGTCGCGATCAGAATCTTGCCGCCGGTCAACTTATGTTCGCCGACCGAAATCGTGTGTTTATCGGTAAACGAAGCGGTGCCGTGAAAATAACGGATGCCCGCCTGTTCGAACTTTTCTTCGGTCGATTCCGGAATGCCTTGCGTAAACGTATTTTTGAACGCCATCAGGTCGGCCCAGTCGATGGCGTTTTCGGTTTGAATGCCTTTGCCCGTAAAATGTCGGCTGCGCGCGATCAGTTCGGCCGCTCCGGCCAGCACGCGCTTCGGATCGCAGCCGCGCTGCGAACACGTGCCGCCGAACGGGCGCGGATCGATGATCGCCACGCTCCAGCCCTGCTCCCGGCACGCCGTCGCGACGTTTTGCCCGGCGCTGCCGGTCCCAAGCACGATCAGGTCAAAAGTGGTGTCGGATGTTTGGTTCATAGGAAGTTCCCCGCTCTCGGTATAAGGTAGGTTGCGCTTGGTCTCGTTAACCCATTACCCGAATCGCCGGCTTCCGCTCTCGCGTTCTGTAAGCGTGCAGGCCAAACGGCCCGGGCAGAGCCGCGATCCTGCCGCCGCCCCGCCCGGGCCGTCCGTTGTCGAACAATCTTATTTGACTTTTTCGGCCACGACGGTCGAAACCGCATGCTTGTAGATCAGGCTTTGCTTGCCCGCCGACATGCGCACGACGATGACGAAACGGTCGAACGCTTCGATCTTGCCCTGCACGCGTACGCCGTTGGTCGTGATGACCGTGCATTCTTTGCCGCTCTCGAGCAGCTGCCGCAGCTGGTCGTCCTGATTGAAGCTCGATTTGGGTTCTCCGGATGTTCCGTTGGACATGTTGTATCCCTCTCTCTGTGTGCCTGGGATCGAATCCGTATCGAACGTGCGTCGACACGGCTCCCGGTCATTATACCATTTCAGGTCATGTCTGCTCAAAAAACGGCGTGCGCCGCTTCGAAAGCGGCTTCGGGCAGGCCGTCTGTCCGGACGATGTGCGCAGGCCCGCTCAGTCCTCATGGTCCGCGGCGACGGCACTTCCGACCTCCAGCGTCCATGCGCCGACGAAGCGCCGCGCAAGCGAACGCGCCTGCAGCGCCGTCCGGTAGACCGTCTGCGGAGCGCCGAGATGCTCCTGGCTATCCAGAACTTCCAGCGCCGCTTCGAAAACGGCCGGGTCGTACCGAAGTTCGACCCGCCCGGCGTCTCCCTGCCAACTCACGCAGCCGAAGTCCAACTGCGGACGATGCAGGCTGATCAGATGTTCCGTCACTTCCCCGCCGGCTGCGGCGAATTCGAACTCATCTTGCACTTCAAGCGTCGCGGACGGCTGCCCTTCCCGGCACGTCCACACAAACTGCCGCCGCAGCGAGTTCAAGCCGGCTTCTGCGCCGTACGCCTGCGTCAGATCGAGCTCGACCTGCAGCCGATCGCCTGCCTGTTCGCTGCGGACGATGTCGGCGCGGCGCTCGCGGCCGCCGCTCTGGGCGCAGCCGTTCACGACCGGCACGGAATGCCCGAACGACGACGTATGCAGATCGTCATAACGGTTCGGCCCGAAATAGTTCTGCGTATAGACGCCGGGGCCCAGATCGGTCAGCAGCGTCTCGCCGGCGGCGTGCACGATGAAATGGCCGAGGTCGTTATGGTTATGCGGCTCGTCGTTATGTCCGCCTTTGGTCGAAAAAGCGAACAAGCCCGCCGGCGTGCGGCGCTTGTCGATAATCCAGCCGGCGTCGGCAAAATAAACCGTGCCGGCGGACGGAACAGGAAGCCTCGATGGCTCCTCTTCCGACCACAGCAGCGTCCGGACCTGATGCGGCCAACGATAACAGTGGTCGTCATGCAGAGACAGAGGCTCCGCATACGGAGTATCCGCCCCGATCCGGCCGCGCAGAAGGTCGATCAGGCCCGCGTGCAGCTGCATCGTCGGCGAGCAGTCCGAATAATTGACGCAGGCCGGCAGCGTCAGCGCGACGCGGCCGGCATATCCGGCGATCATCCGGACTTTGCCGCCCTGCAGCAAATCTACCGCGCCGCCGGTATACGCGTGCAGCATCTCGGCCCAATAGACGAAATAGCCGAAGCCGTACGTCCAATAGCCGGCGCCTTCCATGCAGCAGCCGTCGTCCCCGTAGCCGGACAGGAAGCTGTCCATCGCATCGCAGACCCGAGCCTGCATGGCAGCCAGCCGCTCCCGGTCTTCGACCAGCAGCATCGCCGCCATGCCGACCGCGCCCGCGCACACCGCCGACCAGTTATGGTCCGCGGCGAACCAGAACAACGGGCGCTCCGCGGCAAAGACCGGTCCGAAGACGCGGCGCTCGATCTCGCTCCGTACCCGCTGCGCGATCCACGGATGCAGCCGGTCGCCGACCAGCAGCAGCATCTCGGCCAGCGCATGCGCCGTCTCCGCGGCGAACAGGTCGACGACCGTATCCGGCGGCAGTTCGGCATCCGTCCCGCTCCCGGCATACGGCAGATGCGCGGGTACCGCCCAGGCATATTCGCCGCAGAGGTCCCATACCGTATTTTCCAGCGGCTCGATGTACTTGTCGTCCCCGTCGACCAGCAGCGCAAGCGTCAGCGACAGCAGCCGGGCCCGGCGGCGAAAATACGGACGTTCGTATTCGAGCCGGGTACCCTGTTCGCGAAACAATCGGAAGTCGTCAAACGGCAGCGGCGGCAGTGGTTCGCGCACCGCCCGGTCCGCTTCGGCCCGGATTTCGCCCAGCAGGTGCGCCAGGCGGCGCGAGGTGCGAATCTCCGCCAACTTCTCCGGCGTCAACGCCGCGCCGGCCAGAGCTGCCGGGCGATGCTCCGCCTGTACGATCGCTTCTCTCAAACGGTGATAAGGGATCATGATCTTCCTCCTTGTCGGGTGGACTGCCTCGGATCATGCGTGGATCATGCGTGCAGCTTCATGCGGGCTTTGTCGTTCAGTTCTCGCTCCGGCGGCCGATATACAGCACATGCGGCGACAAGCCAAGAATATGCCGGTCGTCCGAGACGTCGATCAGATGCGAGACGACCGCCGCGTATTCTTCTTCGCCGCGTTCCCGCCAGTAGTCCCACTGCTCCGGCGTCATACTGCCGGCCACGCTGCTCGAAGCGACCAGCTTGAGACTCTCGAAGCCGCGGCTCTCCATGAACGGTTCGATCTCGTTAACGTCGAAATAATACGCGCCGGTGAAGCGGCCTTCGTCGGCATGGTCGAACGCGCCCGAAGCCATAAACCGGTTCAAGCCTGCCGCCGTATCGTTCGGCCGCCACGCGCTGGGCTGCGCCAGCGATTTGCGCAGGAACGAAGTTCTCGGCATGAACGCGACGAAGACGAGCCCGCCGGGCCGCGTCACGCGGCGCAGCTCGCGCACGGCGAGGTCGCGATCTTCCGCCCGCTGCAGATGATACAGCGGTCCGAGCATAAGCGAAGCGTCGAAGCTGGCATCGCCGAGCCCGTTCAGGTCGCGCGCATCCCGCGCATGGAAGCCGTCGAAGCGGTCGCTCACGCCTTCTTCGCGCGCTTTGATCTCCGCCGTCTCCACCAGTCTCGGCGTGAGATCCGTCAGCGTCAGCCGAAAGCCTTTTTTCGCAAGCGCCACCGCATATTTGCCCGGACCCGCCCCGTTATCGAGCACGCGGGCCTGCTGCGGCAGATGCGCCAATAGATGATGCAGGTTCACGATATATTCGATCGGTTCCCGGTCCAGCCGGCCCCATTCGTCGAAAGCGCTGTAGTAATCGATCAGATTCGTCATGCTTATCTCTCCGTTTCCTTGGGATCGGGCTTCTGCCCGGCTCGCTGTCCTCGCTGTTATTACGCTCAGTCTTGTCCGGTACTCTTTTTCGTTCACATCGGTCTCGCTTCCATCTCGCTTCCATCTAATCTATAGAAACTATTCGCCATATCCCGGCTCCATCCTGCTCGAAATAGAACGTAACTTCAACCTCTCTGGGCGTTTCGCCGTTCAACGCAAGTTCGCTCCCTACCGGAACGAGCACTCTTCCGGCTTCTGCGTGCACGTCATCGATTTCTTCGAACTTGTAGTCGTTCTCCAGCATGTACTCGAAAATGCCCGCCGCATCGGGGGACAGCGCCCCGTTCAGCGCTTTGGCGTCTTTGTCGACGATCGCGTGCAGGGCGGCTTCCAGCGGTCCGCGCATGTCCTCTTCCCACAGCGGGCTGTCGATATCGTCCCAGTCGATCTCCACTCCGGTCGTCATGGCCGGCGCAGCCGTTTGCTCCGGCTGCGGCGCGGCGGGAGCGGCGGGAGCGGCCGAAGAGGTCACCGGCGGCGCGGCGGCCTCCGGTCGATCGGCGCAAGCGGCCAACGTCATGACGGTGCAGAGCGCGATGAAGGTAACTTGAATTTTTTTGGGCATACTGATTCTCTCCTGTCTGCGGTTTGATCCTTCTCTGTATAAACGCGCTGCCCGCCAAGTCGTTCGGTCAACCCGCCAAATCAAACAAAAAAAGCTTGTTCGATCCAAGACCGAACAAGCTTGCCTTTGTCTGCCTGTAATCCGCGCTCAATACACGAACCGCCGCTGCATCCAGAAGCTGAACGCGAAGATCGACGCTTCGGTCAGAATCTTCGCCACCACAAGCGGCAGAATCAGCTGTTCGTTGTAGAAATAGAGCAGCCCGTAATTGAGCAGCAGCACCAACAGGGCGAGCGAGAAATATTTGGGCAGCGATCTGCGCACCTGCGCCGCATTCGGGCCGCCGAACACGTATTTGCGGTTCACCGTGTAGTTGAAGACCGAGCTGCACAGCCTCGCGGCGGCGACCGAGAAGAACAGATGGTGCGTCAGCGACTGAAGCACGAACAGCAGCAGGAAATCGATCAGCGCCGAAGCGGCGGACGACGCGCCGAACGCGAAGATCGGCACATAGATACGCAGCGAATCGGCCAAGGGGCGAAAATGGGACGATTTATTTGCCTCCAAATAGACGGTCTCGATGGTCACTTCGCGTATGACGTACCCTTCCCGGCGCGCCGCCAGCAGCATGTTCATCTCGTATTCGAACCGTTCGCCGGGCACGTCGCAGAGCCAGTCCAGCATCTCGTATGGAAAAGCGCGCAGCCCGGTCTGCGTATCGCGCACTTTGCCGCCGGTCGCGATCGCGAACACGCCGCGGGTGACGCTGTTGCCGAAGCGGCTGCGCAGCGGCACTTTGCCCGTGAATCGGCGGCTGCCGAGCACCAGGCTGCCGAACGGCCGGCGGCGCAGTTCTTCGGCGACCGCCCGGATATCGTCCGGCAGATGCTGGCCGTCGCTGTCGGCGCAGACGACGCCTTCGCGCGAATCCCAGCTGCGGATATGCCGGAAGCCGGTCTTGAGCGCGCGGCCTTTGCCGAGATTGCGGGGATGCGTAAGCACCGTGCAGCCGTAGGCCCGGGCGCTCTCGAACAGGCCGCGATAAGCCGGGCCGCTGCCGTCGTCGACGATCACGATCGGGCCGAGGCCGTACTGCTGGAGCTTGAGAATCAGGTTCAGCAGGCGGACGTCGGGTTCGTAGGCTGGAATGAGCACGGTCATGGCTTATTCCCCCTCGCCGACGTACAGAATGTCGCTGACGCCGCGTTCTTTGTGTTCGCCCTGCGGATTGTTGACGACCCGTCCCCGGAAATACATCGTCGAGGAACCGCCGCCGTCGAGATTGTACGCTTCGGTCGCGCCGAGATCCCGCATGACCGCCGCCAGTTCGTCAAGCGTCATGCCGCGGCTCTCGTCCGAACGGCCGTCAACGACCACGAATACGTAATGGTTGGCCGACACCATGCCGATCGCCGTACGCGGATTGGCGTCTTGGATCGACCGATTGCCGAAGTTGCGGTCGATGCTGACGCTGTCGAAATCGCCGGCGATCTCGCCGTTTTGCACGAGGATCGGACCGAACGACAGCGTCTGGAGCACGCCGGATTCGATCAGTTCGGACGAAGACGTGACCGTCTCGTCGTACGTCCGCATCGTTCCGTCGTTCATCAGCGCCACCGCGCTTCGGGCCGGTTCGTCGCGGTACAGCGTGCCGTTGCGAATAATGACGCCGTCGTCGCGGAATCCGTAATAATCGCCGTTGATCGCGAGAATCGCGCCGGCATCCGCCGCGATATTCGACGTCTTGTCCGTAATGTTCGTGCCGAAGCTGTTATGCGCCAGCGCCGACTTGAGGTCGGCCGCGTCCTGAAGCACCACGTCGGCGACGTAATACGTAATTTGATCCGCGCCCGAGCCGGTCACCACCTGCTTGATGCGGATGTCCACGTCGTCGCTGCTATAGCTCCAATCGTCGGCGGACGCTTCGGTCTCGGCGCTGGTACTGGTTCCGGTCTCGGCCGCTGATGCTGCCTGGGTTACTCCGGAAGCTCCGCTGCCCGCGGCCGTGACCGGCGCGTCCGTCACGACCGCTTCGACATGGGGAATCAGATAGCGGTCGGCCAACGCGTACAGGATCGATCCGACGGTGACGAGCAGGACCAGCACGACAATAAGCCCTTTGCGTCTCAAAAAAGATCGGGATACGGCCGGTCGTTTGTCGTTTCGGTTTGTATTTGTCATGGAAACTCACCTCTTCGTGTGCTGGGATGAGCTTATAATAGAAGAGCCGGCTTAAATGAATCTGAAAAGAAAACAGGTCGCCGCCCGCCGCTTCATGCTATACTTGTGCCAATCGTAGATAAGCAAGCGACGAAGAACGTCCTTTCCGGCTCCTGCCGTAAGGGCGTTTTTGCGTTTATTTAGTTCTTTTACTTGGAAGGAGACGTTCCTATGTCCAAAGAATTCGAAGCTGCGCATGAGCGCTTTGTAAAGCAGCACCTCGAAGCCCGCTCCGGCGAACGCCGGGGACGGCTGGAGCGCGGGCATCAATATGCGGAGAAACTTTTTCTGCGCCATATTTGGTGGCCGCTGCTCGGCCGCTTCGACGATTTGCATCCGGAATACGAAGTGCAGGATTGGAACCGCCGCTCGCAGTTTTTGGATTTTGCTTTTCTGCCGCGCGGCGGCGCACGGATCGGAATCGAATGCGACGGCTTCCAAAGCCATATCAAAGACATGGATCGCGAAAAATTCAGCCACGCGCTGAACCGCGATTCTTTTCTGACCGGCATGGGTTGGAAAATGCTGCATTTCTCTTTCGACGATATTCGGGACCGCCCGGAAGTTTGCCGGATGCTGCTGCAGCTGAGCCTCGGGCCTTTGACGGGAACGGCTTCCGCCGCATCTCCTTCCCGGCTGTCCCCGGAAGAGAAAGACGTCCTGCGCCTGGCCTGGAGTCTGGGGCAGGAGATCCGTCCCAAAGACCTGCGGGACCGCTACGGCTTCTGTCACCGCAAAGCGCGCGGCGTGCTGAACAGCCTGGTGCGGCACAACCTGCTGCGCCCGATCTCGGGCGGGACGTATATATGCAAATACGAGACGACCGGCAGCTTCCCGGAGGCTTTGCTGCGCTCGTAAGCTAGACCGGGATAAGCTGGTAAACTGGGCCAAGAAGCAGCCGCTTACAAGCACAGCTTGAGGATTGAAGCCGCACCCGGACGCCAATGTGCACCGGAAGTCAACATTTCGCGTCTTTTTCTTTTCCAAAATCAAAAAAGCTGACTTCCGATCAACAATTCTCCTCAATCCGGTCCAAAATCGTCCGCAGCAGAAGAATTTGTTGATATCAAGTCAGCTTTTCGGCAAAAAGAGATCATCTATTCGCGAAATGTGAATCAAAAGTCAACATTCGGTCTATCATCCGTTCATTCGGTTCATCATCCGTGCATTCGGTCCATCATCCGTTCATCGCTTCAACAATCTGCGCAAAAGCCTGCTCCGCTTCGGGAATCGGGTATAACGGGAAGACGTGAATCATTTTCGGATACGCGTAGAAGCGATGCTCGATGCCCTGTTCCGTCAGCGCCGCGTCCCACTTCGCGCTGTCGGGATAGCCGCCTTCGTAAGTGCCGACGAACATCGTCACCGGCGCCATCGAGGCAAAATCGCCATACAGCGGAGACAACAGCGGGCTGTCCAGCGGTTCGCCGCCGGCCCATAGAGAAGCCGCGTAACGCGCACCCGGAACAGCCAGCATCGGGTCCCGCCGTGCATAGTCCGCAATAGCCGGATTCGTAAAAGACAAATCCAGCGTAGGCGAGAACACGATGAAGCGTCCCGGCTGGGGAAGATTCCAATCGACGAGGCGCTGTCCCAGCAGCAGAGAAATATTGCCGCCGGCCGAATCGCCCATCACCGTCACCCGTGCAGAATCTTCGACGTGCTCCAGCGCCGAGCGATACAGCCCATGCAGCAGATCGAACGTCTCCGCATACGTATGGTTCGGCGCTTTGGGGTAGATCGGCACGATCACTTTCGCATCCGTTGCCTGCGCCAGTTTGTCGATAAAAGTCCAATGGAACGACGTCGGCTGGTACACCCACGCTCCTCCATGGAGATACAGTACCGTTTTTTGACCGCGATCCGGCCGGGCGTTGAATGTATACACGGGAATGCCTTCGTACCGTTCCAGCTCGACTTTGCTTTTGTAATCTTTGCGCGGCAGTCGGTAATCTCGCGAGTCTTCGACGTCCCGCAGGCTGGCCTCCATCGACTGTTCCGAAGAAAATCTTTTTTGGGTGCCGCTTGCCTGAATTAGTCCGGCCCATACTTTGCTGCGCAGCGATTGGTGTTCGACTTTATTGACATAGATCGCGCTTACGGCCGTCGCTCCGACCGCCGCAGCGATTGCCAGCGCGAAAAACGTTCTTTTTCTCATCGTTTCCACTTCCTTGGGTTTGGTTTGCTGTTTCAAGATGTTACAATCATAACACCTCAAACTCTGTAACCCCATAGCGTTCCGGCCGGATGGTACAAAAGGAAAGGAAGTGTCACACATGGGCAACGAACAACTGAAACAACTGTCCAAAGCGTCGATCCAGGAAGCTTTTCTGCAGCTGCTCGAAGAACGCGCGTGGGACCGAATCTCGATCCAAGACATTATCGGCAAAGCCGGCGTATCGAGAATGACCTATTACCGCCATTTCGAGTCCAAAGAAGATATTTTGATCCAGCTCTATGATGCTTTTTTGCAGACGATCGCCGAGCATACGCCTTCGCGCCTGACCGCTTCCAACAAACGGCTGTTTCTCACCCGGCTGTTTACGGTCATTCGCGAGTACAAAACGTATATCCGCCTCCTGATCCTGAACGATCCTTATCTCGGAATGATTCACCGCACCAACCGCTTTTATCTCAAAAGAACGTCCCATACCGCGATCTCTCCACTCAAACTGCTCGGGTTTATCGGTATGCTGTCGAATATTTGCTTCTATTGGGTGCGGCACAACTGCGAAGAACCGATCGACGCGCTGGTTGAGATTTGTCTGGAGACCGTCAATTTCCCATAAAAAAGACGCCTGAACAAATCGTTCAGACGTCTCGCTTTTTCAGCCAATCGTCCAGCTGATCCAGCAGTCTTCGCTCCGCTTCCGCGTCACCGTTCGCCCGGCACGTCTCGAGGAACGATCCGGCGAACAGCGCGGCGTACACGTTCACGATCTCCCGCTGCGCTTCGTCCAGATCCATCGCCCGGCACAGCTCGTCCGCGTAGAAGAGCCGGTGTTCGCCGACGTCGCACACGATCGCCGTCTGCGTCAGCGCAATCCAATACAGCGGATCGCCGTAGCACACGACGTCGAAGTCGACGATGCCGCGCAGCTCGCCCTGCTCCACGATGACGTTTTTGATCGTCAGATCGTCGAGAAAACAGACCGGTTCGACCGCCGCCAAGTAAGCCGCAAGCCGTTCAAGCCGCTCGTCCAGCCTGACCAGCCGCTGCTCGCCGACGATTTCCGCGCTATCGCGGAAATGATTCTCCCGATCGGCGCGTATCAGGTCCGGCCAAGTCTGGAACGGACCGGCGTGGCCGATCGGCACCCAGCCGTATCCGGCTCCCCGGGGCAGGCGCGCCGCCTGCTTCTGATACGCCGCGATACGCTCCGCGACAGCCGTCATCTGCGCCTGCGTCATGTCTTCCAGTTCGTCGCGCAGATCGCGGCCCGGAATTTCTTCGAGCACCATATAAGCGAACGGATAGCTGCCGCCTTCGGTATCGAACGCCAGCAGGCGGGGCATCGGAATGCCCAGTTCGCGCAGATCTTCCATATTGGCGGCGGTGCCGCGCATGACCGCAAAGTCTTCGTTTGTGCGCAGGATGATCGAACGATCATCCGATTTCGCGCGGTAGACGACGTTGCGGTGGCCGAACGTCATCCGCCGGAAGTCTTGTGGCTCGCTGCCCAGCGTCTCGGCCGCAAGCTTGCGAATACGGGATTCGAAGCGGGATTCGGTCATAGGAAGCCTCCTGTAGTGGGGTCGTGGTCGTTCGTTATTGGGATTCGATCTTGCGCATCACCGCGACGTACAGATACGCCTGCTCGCCCGGAATCCGGTACATGCCGATCGCATCCAGATGATGGATCGACATCGCCGTCAATTCGAGCGCGCCCGGTTCGTTGCATGGAACTTCTTTTTCCGCAAAAACAGGGCTGCCCGTTATCTCGTACAGCTCCCGCAGGCGGGCCGATTGGCGGCGCACCGGTTCGGGGAAACTGTCGTGCGCCCAAGCCCACATCCAGCTGCCTTTGGCCTGCGACCAGCTTCCGATGCAGATCGCTTCGTACGAAATTTTGGCCTGCTGCCCTTCGATGAATTCGAGCCGGCTTCCGGGAATGTCGATCCAGTATTCTTTGTAGCCGCTTACGTCCGACTCCGCGATAAACTTCTGCTGCTTGTCTTCCAACTCCTGCCGGGCCTTGCCGAGAAACTGTTCGAATTGTTCGCGTATCATGGGTTCTCCTTTTGGGGGTTTGTCGTAAAAGACGGTCGTCAGCCCCGCGCGGACGATTCGTCGTCGGGATACGTGTCCAGAAATTCGTCGCCGACAGCGTAGCGGGTGAAGAACGTCAGCTCGTCGCCCGAGAGCGACACGTCGAAGACCCGTTCGCCCGATTTTTCCAGCCGCAGATCGTATGTATGAATCTCTTCTTCCACGTCGTCGAGCAGCGTCAGCACGACTTGGCGGATCAGCTCCTGGCGTTCCCGAATGAGCCAGCTCAGTCGTTCCGGCAGCGCATTCTGAAGCACGAACCCGCAAAAATAATGCTCAAACTGTTCGGAACGATCGTAATCGATCTCCGCGTAACGCTCCCGTTTGCTGTAAGAAATAATGTAATCTTTCATCCTTGCCTCCTCATAACCTTGCCGCAACCGGAGCCTGGCGATCGTCTTGTTGTCCGTGCGTTGGCGTGTCATGCTCCAGTATAACCGATCTTGTTCCTTTATAGAAAAGGTTCGGTTCGTTCGGCTTCGGCCCACACGGCGACCTGCATCAGATCGTCGATCGCCAGATGGCGGCAGGCGGGAGGATCATAGACATCGTTTCTTTTCCACAAGCCGACCATGCCCGCCGCAACGCTTGCTTCGACGTCGTTCGCCGGATGGTCGCCGACAAAAGCCGCTTCGCCGGGGCGCAGTCCCAACCGCTCCAACGCCCGGCCAAACAACGCGGGATCGGGCTTGCGCAGTCCTTCGGCTTCGGAAATCAGAATCTCGTCCCAATAATCCGCGATGCCGAGCCCTTCGATATTCGCCCGCTGAACATTCGTAAATCCGTTCGAGACGATGCCAAGCCGCAGATTCAGACTCCGCAGCTTGTCCAGCATCGGAATCAGGTTCGGAAACCCGATACAATGCCGGCCGAACCCGCTGATGTAATCTTCCAGCAGTTGTTCCGCGCTCAGCTTCCAGCCCGTTTCTTCGATCAGTCGGCCGTAGACGACGTCTTTCCACACGTAGCCGTGTTGGTCCAATGCCACGAACCGTTCCGTAAAAACGTGCCGCGGCAGCGTATGCATGTCCGGCATTCGCGCATATTGATCGTGCAGAAAAGCGCGCAGCGATCGTTCCCGATCCAGCAGCGTTCCGTCCAGATCGAACAGGATGCCGCGGATCATGGCCGGGACTGAATCGTCAGCATCGAAAAAGGAGTTGACATCAGTTCCCTCTTTTCTTTTCAAGTTGAATGATTCGATTCTCGAGCTGACGTACTTCATCGATGACCTCCTTCCAGCACGCTCTCAATAAACTCGCTTTTCGCACGCGTATACGCTTCCCGGTCGTCCGTGTAGCGCTCGGCCAGGTCCCGCTTCAGCTCGGCATACTGCCGGACCGACTCCGGCTGCTTCCGCATGCGATCCCGGAAGCGCAGCTGGACGTCCCAGCGTGCCTCGTGTTCCCGCATCAGATGCAGATGGCATTTGCGCCGATCGTTCTCCACTTTGACAAAAAAGCGCCGCCATTCATGCCCGTCCAGCGCAAGCGGCACGTAATGCCAGTCTTCCTGTTGTAAACGCGCGATCACGGCTTCCAGTTCGTCGTAGGACGGAATTTTCGCCATCAGATCGAGAATCGGCTTGGCCGGCAGGCCGGGAATCGACGTGCTGCCGATATGTTCGATCTCGCGTACGCCGTACGGAGACAGCAGCCGATGCAGATGCTCCGCCTCCGCTTGCCCTTTTGCCGCCCAGGTCTCGTCGCCCGGCTTGATCTCTACCGCTTCCGTCGCCCAGATCGGCCAATCGTTTTGGGGTTCGCTCATCGAGTTTGTCGCTCCTTCTTCGGATTTTATTTTTGGAAAAAGATAAAACTTTATACGCCCGCGATCTGTTCATTCTACGGAAAATACAATCACAATCAAAAACGGAAAAAAGGAGCCTCTTTCATGATCACTCTGCGCAAAATCACGTTGGATAACCGGCGCGCCATTTTCAATCTGGAAGTCGAAGACCATCAACAAAGCTACGTCGCCTCGAATCTGTCCAGCGTCGCGTCCTGCTACGTGCTGCTCACCAACGGCAGCCGTCCGTTTCCGCTGGCGATCTACGCGGACGAAGAGCCGGTCGGGTTCGTCATGATCATTCACGGTGACACCGGCTACGAGCTTCCGCCCATCGTGGACGACAGTTACTGCATCATGCGGCTGATGATCGACAAAAAGTTCCAGAACCGCGGCTACGGCCGGGAAGCGATGACGGAAATTTTGAAGTTCATCCGTACGTTCCCCGCCGGACCGGCGTCCTACTGCTGGATTCCGTACGAAGCCGACAATGTCCATGCCAAGCGGCTGTACGAAAGTTTCGGCTTCCAAGGCAACGGCGAATTCACCGACGGCGAACCGATCACGGTGCTGAAGCTGTGACGCCAGAAAGATCAGGTCCGATGTCTACTCATTCTTATCCCCGATAAGGATTTTTGGACCGCTCTTTGCGCAGCAAGCGATGCAGGCTGGATCGTCTGAGCCCGGTGTTCCGCAGTTCTTTGACGTTGAAGCCCGATTTGCCGTAACTCAATCGGAATTCATAATAATTGACGTACTCGGCCGCGGCGAAAAGATAACAGGCGATCGCGAACAAAAGGTCCGGCGTTCCTTCATACGCAGCGAGGATCGCGACCGGAACGCCCAACAGCAGCAGCCGGTCTATGTAGCGCAGTCCGGTGAACAAGTTGACGACATTCCGGCCGATCGGCTCTCGCCGCGAAAGCGACCGGTACCGGATCAGCCAATACGTCCCGCCCTGCCCCAGCACGAAGACGAGCAGCGCCAGCGCCCATTGGGCGGCTGTTCCGACAGACAACTCGTGCTGCCAGGCCGCGAACAGGAATACGAAGCAAAAGCCGGCTGCCCACTCGCCCAGTCCCAGATAAAGCAGACGTCTGCGTGCATCGTTCATGCGTATTCACCCATTTCCAAATTTCTGTTCTGTCCAGTATACCCTGTTCTTCCCTGCGCTCCAACCGCGAACCAAAAACCGGCAGACCGATTCCGAAGAACCGATCTGCCGGTTTTTGCGCGTTTGCGCTTTCCTGTACGTTTATTGAACGAGGATGTACCGAAAAGCTTCCACATAAAACGCCTTCTTCGTGTGCACACGCGAGAGATGATCGTAAAAGCTGTGCGGAAACTTGAACACATGGCCGAAATCCCAACCGCTTTTTCCGTAGTCCTTGTTCCAAAATCCGCTTTCGATCGGCAATTTTGGATTTCGGTTCGCTTTTTGCAGCGGAAGCCGATCCACGGGAGACACCAGCTTGATCGTTTGCATAGCCGAAATCGAGCGGCTGGCGCGCAGCGCTTTGGCCAGTTTGAACAGCGGAACCATTCCTCGACGGAAAAATTCCGGATAGCCAAGATCGTACAGCACGTTCAGCGCATGCGAAAAAGTCAGCAGATGGCCGATCAGGTCGTGATGGGCTTCCGCGCGATAAATGACCGGAAAAGCATCCAGTTCTTCCAGCACGAATTCCGACAACTGTTCAGGCGTGCGGATCGGCGGGAAATCGTCTTCCGGATCGATCGTCAACCGTTTGACGTCCCCCGCGGTATAGCCGATCCACGAACGTCCGGGAATCGTTTTGTCGAACGAGCATATCAAATCGGCGATACCCGCAATTTGTTCCCGATCTCCCCACCCGTCCAATTCGCGAATTGCCGACAGGCTCGCCGCGCTGTAAATCACGTTATGACCGACCCAGTGCAGACCGTCGATCGTGCTTTCCAGCGCTTCCAACAGAATCGATTCCGCTTCGACCGGGTTCATGATCTCTTCGCACCGGAGGTGTGAGCCATCCTCTTCCTTCAACGCGGACAACGCCATTTGTTCGGCTTGAACGAAAATTCGCTGTGAGGTAGGTTCATCCAATCGGTTGTTTTTAACAAAAAAATAACTTCCGATCGCCGCCGCGCCGAAATGCGCCTGCCAGATGTCTCCGCTTGCTGTTCGACAAGTCGAAATGATGGACAGACCGTGACTCAGAAGCATACGATTCATGTTCGATCCCCTCCGTCCCGACGGTTCAACGCCGTTACTCTTCCACGTACATCTGCCGGTCCTGCAGCCGGATCAACACTTTGCCGAATCGTCCGCCCTGCTGCACCCGAACGAGATCCGGCGGATAATGGCGCTTGAGATGGTCCTGCACGATGCCGCGGCTTCGCTCGTCGGCGGGCAGATTATGGTGGCGCAGCCACATCATCGCTTCTTCCAGCGCTTCTTCGGGCGTATGTTCGGTCGTCTTCAGCTCGCTCGTGACGAGCGTCTCGTAAGCGTACCCTTTGAGCAGCAGCAGATGCAGCAGATAGCCCATCTCCGTCACGTTCGCCCGGAACGGCTGGCCGGTAATGAGCGGCGTCACTTCGGTGACCAGGCTGTTCTCGGACGAACTGACCGGCATGCTGATATAGGCAAATTGGCGGGCGCAGCTCAAGATTCGCTCGACGCTGTCCCAATCGTGCACGACCGGACACATCGAGACGAAGACGAGATCGAACGCTTCCTTCCATCCTTTTTGCTCGATATCGATTTCTTCGAACTGCCCGGAGACGATCTCGACCTTGTTTTCCGTAAAACGGGCCGTGTTCGCTTGCAGCAGTTCCACCTGCGGCGGCGAAGATTCGAAAGCGGTCACTTTGGCTCCCCGTTCGGCAAAAGGTACCGTGAACACGCCCGAAGCGGCCCCGATATCCAGCACCGACGCGCCGTCGAACTTGACGCCGCGGCCGGCGAGCCAGTTCACGATTCTTGCGCTGCGTCTGCGTCCTTCTTCGTTAAACGATTGTTCGTTGAATTTCGCCGCTTTGCCGTTGAACGCGGTCGCCGGGTCGATACCCGATCTGCGCATCCGCTTCGCCGCGCCGTCTCCGTACGCCTGCCATTCCTGTTCCCATACTGCCGCGTCGAAAAAAGTGCTCATCTTCTATTCACCCAAGCCTCTCTTTTTCAATAATAAAAATTTCAACAATAAAAACCACCAATTAAAAACATTCCACTTAAAAACTATCAAAGATACATTATGTCTATGATAGCGGATGAGTCGGCAAAGTACAAGCTTTGTTTGCGCACGCCAAACAGGCTCTGCCGCCAGGCAGAACCTTTCTCGGAGATTTATGTATCCGACAACTGGGATCAGCCCAAGAGGCGCCGCGCTTCTTCCATCGTCTGCCGCACGATCTCTGCCGCCGCCAGATGTTCCGTCAGCAGCCGCGTGCCTTGTCCCGCCCAGAGCGCCATATGCTCCGGGTCGTTTTGCCGGGCGGCGGCGCTGCGAATATCCCGCGTCAGCGTATTCTGCGTCGGAAAAGGCAGCGGATCAAGCTTCCCGGCTTCCCATTCGGCAATAAACGCGTTCCGAATGCCCCGGGCCGGGCGGCCGGAAAAAGCATCGGTCAGCACCGTGCTTTCTTCCGTGCTGCCCAGCAGCGCCCGTTTGTACGCCGGATGCGCGCCGGACTCCACCGACGTAAGAAAGCGCGTGCCCATCTGCACGCCCGACGCTCCGAGAATCAGCGAAGCGGCAAGCCCTCTGCCGTCCATCAGGCCGCCCGCCGCGATGACCGGAATATCCACCGCATCCGCGGTCTGTGGAACAAGCGCCATCGTGCCGATATTCGCGCCCATCCGCCGAAGCGTCGTATCGAACGTTCCGCGATGGCCGCCCGCTTCGCTGCCCTGGGCAACGACCGCGTCGCAGCCGGCCTGCTCCGCTTGAATCGCTTCGTCCACCGTGGTGGCCGTCGCAATCACCCGCATGCCTGCCGCTTTTGCCCGCTGCCTGTGCCGCTCCGGCAGCAGCCCGAACGTCAGGCTCAGGATCGGCACCTGCTCTTCAAGCAGCACGTCGAACTGCCGCTCGAACAGATCCGGCGTCCGAATCTCGCCCTGCGCCGGATGCGGAACGCCAAGCGAACGACGGATGCCGTCCAACTGGCGGTTGACGACATCGAAATTTTCGTAATCGTCCGGCTTGCCCGGCGCGAACAGATTGACCGCAAACGGCCGATCGGTGAGCTGCCGAATATCGCGAACGACTGCGCGAATCTCGTCCGGCTTCAGATAAGCGGCGCCGAGCGTGCCCAGTCCTCCGGCCGCGGACACCGCGGAGACGAGCGGAGCCATATTCGCGATCCCCGCCATGCCGGCCAGCACGAGCGGATAACGAATACCGAACAGATCGCAAATGCGGGTGTGCATAGATAAGGTCATCGGATTTCCTCGCTTTCATGTTCTCGGGATGCTATTTTCGATATTAAGGCCAGAACAGCGGCCCTTTCGCCGTCGTTTCGCTCAAAAATCCGCCGGGAGCTCCAAATGTTCCGCTACCCGGTTTTTCAACAATTCGATCAATTCCTCGTCCATGTAGCCGTAATCGTCCGGGATGTCGAGACAGATCAGCCGTTTGCCTCGCAGTTCTGCGGCGAACTTTTCTTTGAGCCTCCGGGTATGCCGCTTCTCCATCACCATGATCGTATCCGCCCAGCCGATATGGCCTCCGGTTACTTTGACACGCGCCCCGTTCTCCGTGCCGGCGGATCGAACGTCCCAATCCGGCAGTGCGTTGAACATATGTTCCGCGGTCAAGCTTCTCCATTTATTGCGGCTGCATAGGAATAAAAGTTGGATAAAAGATTCCTCCTTCCTTACTCGCCCAAAATATCCCGCACGTTGTTGGCCTCTTCGTTCGTGATCGGATAAGCGGTTGACGTGTGCGGCGTCGACCAGGCCAACAGGTACCGCGCGCTTCAACGAACAAACCATTTCATCGTCTGCACGAATAGCGGATGAATCTGAAAGCCTGTCGGATTCGCCGAATAACGCGTTTTTGTATCCAGCTGCGCAATACGTTCCAGTTCGCCCGGCGTCAACACGATATTGACCGACTGTATATTTTCCCGCATCCGAACCGGATGGGACGATTTTGGAATCACGATCGTGCCGCGGTGCAAATGCCAAGCGAGAATGATCTGGGCCGTCGTACAGTCATGGGCCGCTGCGATTGCCGTTAACTCCTTATTTTCCAAAAGCGTCCGGCTGCCTTGTCCCAACGGTGCCCAGGCTTCGTGCAAAATATGATGCCGCTCCATATAAGCGCGCAGCGGACTTTGCTGAAATTCCGGATGGGTCTCGATCTGGTTGAGCATCGGCGGAATTTGGGCCTGCTGCATCAGCCGTTCCAAATGTTCGATCTCGAAATTTGCGACGCCAATTACCCGGATACGGCCTTCTTCGTACAATTCTTCGATGGCTTTCCAGGCTTCCACATAACCCGGACCTGCGAAATGGATCAGGTACATATCCAAAACGTTCGTTCCCAGCTTGCGGCAGCTTTGTTCGAACGCTTTGCGCGTACGCGTATATCCGAGTTCTGTCGTCCAGGCTTTGGAAGTCAGAAAAAATTGCTCGCGCGGGATCTTGCTGCGATCGATCGCGCTGCCCAGCGCCGCTTCATTCCCATAGATTCGCGCCGTATCGAAATGACGATAACCGGCTTGAATGGCTGCCAGAATCGTTTTGTCGAAGTCTTCTCCCGCTCCCTGCTTGATTTTGTAAATCCCGAACCCTATTTGGGGAATTTCCACGCCGTTAACGGCAGTTACGCTGCGCTTCATCGCTTTGGCTCCTTCTCTCGTCACGTTATACCTTGTCCATCCCGCTTATTCGCACTGCGACAAAATGGAATCGACCAGATTCCGCAGCGCCTGCAGCCGTTCGATCGCGTTCAACCGATAATAATTTCTCGTCCCTTCGCGGTGCACGTCTACGATTCCGGCTTCCTTCAGCACTTTCAGTTGATGCGACACGGCCGGACGGGACAGATGCGTATGCCGCTCGATCTCGCCGACCCGCATGCCTGGGCCCTGCGATTGTCGCAGCAGCGTAATCAAAATGGCCTGCCGGGTCTCGTTCCCGAGCGCCAGAATCACGTCCCGATTCTGCCTAAAACCGTCTTCAACCGCCGATAACGATTGCTGCTCCATCCCAATCCCCTCTCGTGAACTATTTTGAATCCGGATCTACAGCCAGCGTATCATAAAGCGACGCAAAAATTGGATTGGTAAACAAAGTCGAGACCATTGCAGCCGAAGCGGCGGCTATCGAATACGTTATTTTCTCAAAAAATCTTCAATCTCCCTGCTCGATCTGAGCATGACGATCTCCCGGCCTGCCGGTTCCCGCTGCAAAGCTTCCATAACGAGAGGGCGGCTATGCTTGTTGTAGTTCCAGACCCAGGCGACGAATTCGGCATCCAATTTCTCGGGGCAGTTCTCCTGCAGGTCGGGCCGGGTCTTCCCCCGGTACATCAATCGCCGCTTGAACACCCGATACACGCAGAGCAGCCGGGGCAAATCCAGAAAAATAACGGTGTCCGACGCCTGGATACGAATATCCAGCGTTCTCGTATAATTGCCGTCGATGATCCACTCCTCGCCCCGCGTCGTTTCCTTGAGAAATTCGTCCCATTCGTCGTTCGGGGTCGGCGTCCAACCATCCTGCCAATAATGGCGATCCAGATGGATAACAGGAAGCCCCAACCGCTCGCCAAGCTTGCGCGAGAAGACCGATTTCCCCGAACCGGGCGAGCCGATCACCGTTATTTTTCGCATGTCGTTTCCTCCCTTAAAAAGCCCACCGATGCTGCTTGGGCAGACATTCGTCGCAAAGCAGTTCGCCTCGATAAGTCGCTCCGCTGCACAGTTCCGTCAAGGCATCCGGCTGCTCCCGGTCCGTCGCCCACTGCTTGCAGTTGGCGCATCTGCCGCAGTTCATCGAAGCGGGATCGAGCTGCAGCGAAGAGGTACTTGCAGCTTCCAGCACTTTATCGCTATCGTTTAGAAGGAGATCCTCTCCAAGCTTATTAAAAATATGCTGTTCGAAATAATCTTCGTTTTCACCCTTTTCTTCATCCAACTCGACCAGAAAATTCAACTTGACCAAATACGTTTTTTTCAAAATCCCACTCCTTACTCTCCCAAAATATCCCGCAATTTGTTGGCTTCTTCGTTCGTGATCGCGTAACCGGTTGACGTATCCGACAGCTTTACGAGCAGTCCCTGCATGCAGCCGACTCGACTTGATCGAATATTCGTAGAAAGAATCGACCCGCTTGATCGCATCGTACATCTTGGCGGCAGAGTCGACCATTTTCTCGTCCGCTTGGTCGGCAAGTCGGCTGTTGATCTGTTTGGCGATAACGAACACGCAGACAGAATGAACCTTGATTTCTTCACTTTTTTTCTCCAGCTTTCTTTTAAACCCGACCTTCCGGAATCCCCTTCCAGCTCTTCCAACTTGCGCGACGCTTCCGATTCCGCCCCGTCTGTCATCTCGGCCAATCGTTCCCGGGATTTTTCGCAAATCAATCTGGCTGTATACATAAATCAGAACTCCTTGGTAACGCAAATTGACCTATCTCTCGAACAGTCTCAAATACAGCCACATCGCCTTATGATACCCTTTCAACTTAAAAAAAATGTGGCTCGGCCTGGAAAGCGTATAGTTATCGCCATACAAATTCCGATGTCCATATAGCTGATACGTGCCGTCAAACGGGATTTCGTCCAGATATTTGCTCAGTGCAACCACATAACGGGGATCTTTGTAGCGGGTGGCAGAGATCAATTCGGTTCGCGACACCTCATCGATCTGCTTGATCGCCTGAATCGCTTCCCGCGTCTGTTCCTCGATGGAATTTACCGGATCCTGCGGATAACAAGCGATCGTAATCCAGCAGGTCAGCCCGATGCCGATCATCATTCTAAGCAGGCGAAACCACAATTTGCGGTAAGTCATGGCTGCAAATCCTACCGCGATCAGAAAATTAAGCCCAAGCGTGATCGGAGTCACCAAAATAAAACTCAGCTTGTCCGTCGGAAAAAAGTCCCATAAGACAATAAGAGTCAGAATCGACGGAATCAGAAGGATAAGCAAACTCAGCGCAAATCGAGCTTCTTTGCTGCGCGGTTGCCTGGTTTCAGCGGTCATGGTTTGTCCTCCTTTTTATTCCCTATCTTCCAGCAGCCGCTTCAATCCGGTATCGTTCGTGATCCGCAGTACCTTCTTCCCATAACGCGTAAGCTTCGCTTCGAACGCCGGTCGTCCGCGCTCGAATTCATTCGTCCAGCGGAACATCGCTTGCAGCATGGCAAAGTCCGGCTTGTACGGCGCAGATTCACGTCCCGTATTCTGCCGAATCCAGCGCTTGACGATACGAATGCGGCGCTGCCACAGCGACGGATCGAGGAAAATAATCAGGTCCGCCATCTCGTACAGATCGGCATGGAAGTCGCGGTCGGTGCCTTCGAATATCCACGCTCCCGTATGGTCGATTACCCGAATGGCGTCCATCTGTTCTTCGGCAGTCCTTTTTCGGCTGCCGTCCGCGATCCGGGCGTGAACGATTTCGTCCAGTTCATGCCAGTCGATGCCGGTATGTGCCGATAACTGCCGGGCTAAAGTCGTTTTGCCGCTTGCTACGATACCGACGATCCGGATTTTTCGCTTACCCGCGGTTTCTGGTGCTTCCCATTCCAGTTGATACGTCCTACTAAGCATGCTTTTCCCTCTTTCCCGGGCCTTCCTATACGGAATCGGCTTCCCGGCCCTTTTTTCCGATGCCTTGAACGAAGCTGAAGGTTTGCTCTCAGCGTATGAACGTTTACTCTTATGATTTGCACGTTTACTCTCGGTGTTTCCCAACTGTTTAGACCAAAACCAGGCCGCATTCGGCTGCGATTCTCTCGGCGACCGCTTCCGGGGACAGGTCGTCGGTCACAATAGGAAGTCCGAATTCGGACACCGATAAGGCGGACACACATTCGTCGATCCGGCCCGCCGACCAGGAATGTTCGTCTTCTCCCCGACTGCGCAGCCGTTGCAGCAGCGTCTCGCGACTGGCCGATAGCGTAAAACAACGCACATCGATCGTCTGCCTGCGCAGTCCGCCGACCAATTCGTCCCAATAATCGCGATTAACGATCGTCATCGGGATGAGGATCGTCCCGGTATATTCGCGGGCGATCCGGCTCAGTAGAGACCCATTGATCGACCGCCATAGGGGATCGTCCTGAAAATCGGGCAGATGCAAGCGGCCGGGCGTATTTTGCCGAATGAAATAGCCTGCCTGCTCCGGGTCGTAGACGAACGAATCCGGCAGGCACCGATGCAGCTCCTCCGCGGTCGTCGATTTGCCGGAACCAAACGCTCCGTTTATCCAGATCATCATACCTACTCCTCCTCAGTTATCGTTCGTTGCGGATTTCTTGCCGTTCGACGGCGGTTGGGCTACAATAATGGGTGCGCCCGCACGGGCCGATCTACCCAATCCAAGAATTGCGAAGGTGACTCCATGATCGAAATCAAGCATTCCCAACTCAGCAGCGGCGAGTTTACGCGCGGCGTCTTTGCGACCCGCGATATTGCCAAAGGCGAACTCATTCATGAAGCTCCGGTCGTGGCTTACGAGAACGAAGACCACGAACATATCGAGAAAACGATTCTCGCCGACTACGTGTTCGAATACGGGGCCAACCATACGGCGATCCTGCTCGGCTACGGCAGCCTGCTCAACCATTCCTATACGCCGAACGCTACGTACGAGATCAGCTTCGACAAGCATACGTTCGACTTCTACGCCTATACCGATATCAAGGCGGGCGAAGAGGTCCTGATCAACTACAACGGCGAAGAAGACTGTACCGACCCGCTGTGGTTTATGGACGATTATGTAGCTTCCGACGAAGATGAATCGGAATCGGAATCGGAATCGGAATCGGAATCGGAAAAAGCATAAGCGGTACTGGCGCGGAAGCCAAACGAACAAAAGCCGGCGCGGTGGGAAGATTCTCCCTCTGCACCGGCTTTTTGATGTACCTTTTACCGGAAATAGGACTTCCTATAGGGATTCCCGGCCGCAAATGGACATGCCAAGACGACGTCCTATTCCAAGTCCTATACCTTCCGGTTTTATTGTTCCGATTTTGTGTTTACGACTCGTCTACCGTCTGACCCACGGGGAAGCGCAGAACCGTTTTTCTTTTTTCCGGCGCCGTTTTTCTCGGGTCCGACAGGTAGATTTCGCGATGCCGTTTGCTCAGACGCGTCCAGCCGTTTGCGCCGCAAAACTGTTCCATTCGGGCGAAGCTGGCCGGCTCGTCTTCGAAGCGGCCGACATGCAGCATCTGGCAGCTGGGTCCGTCTTCGATCCGCTCGAACCGGACGCGCTCCAAGGCTGGATTGGGCTTCTTCTTTACAGTCTGCGCCAGAAAGCGTTGGAATCCGACATCCGTCAAAAAGTCGGGCTGGCGAATCATAATTTTGTACTTCAAATTGCTTTTGTCCGTCGAAGGCTTCGAATGGTCGACGAGGTCCCAGATCCCTTCCAGCGGAAACACGGTATAGGCATAGTACCCTTCCGGCACGTCGCCGCTCAGATGGGACATTCGGACCGCATAGCTCAGACTGTACAGCGCTCCTGTCGCCTGCGCAAACGCTTCTTCGTTGGGATCTCCGCTTCCTTCAATTGTCAGGAAAGGCATGGATGGAATCGCGATCACTTCCGGAACGGTTTTCGGCTGGTAGAACGCTTTGTAGTCTTTTTTGTAATCGATTTTTGGGTCCATGGAAGCTGTACCTCCTGTTTTGCCGATTGGCACGTTCTCGTCAGGCCCACGCACGATGTCTCTCTACCTGTCTTCCATGATTATACATCTATTTGCTGTCGGAACCTATGCCAAAACACCCGTGCTTTTGCACGATTTCCGACTCTGCCCCGCGCCGTTTAGAACACGATCGTGGCCGGCGTCACGCCCGGCGGATACTCCTGTTCCCATACGGCTTGTTCGGAATAGGCCCGGTACCACATCTCCGCGACCGTATCCGGATCGTTTACGCTGCCGCTGCCCGCTTCTTTGAGCAACACGCCGAGCGAACGGTGGGCAACGAAAAGGGGTTCGGCCGCCAATTCGGCGTTGAGATTCGCGACGTAGCTGCGCAGTCCCGAAGTGGCGATTCCGACATTGCCCATCATCGGGATCGCATGCAGCGCGGACAATCCCGTCGTGAAGAGCAGGGCGCCTTGTCGGCGGGAGCGCATGCCCGGCAGCACGGCGTTCACGACATGAACCGCGCTGAGCACGTAAGCCCCAAACATATCCTGCGCATTGTCCGGCGTCAGTTCAAGTACCGAAGTCGGCGGGTAATTACCGGCCGTCGGACTGAACTCCAGCACGTCGATCGGTCCGAAAGCGGCCGTAATGTCGTCGATCGCCTGCTTGATTTGTTCCGGTACATACAGGTCCGCCGTGAAATAAGCCGCTTCGATCCCGGCTGTCTGAAGTTCGTCGACCATCTCCTGCAGCTTCTGCGCGCCGCGCGCAACCAAAGCCACCCTGAAGCCTTCCGCGCCGAATCGTCTGGCCAGCGATAAGCCCAATCCTTTGCCTGCTCCGATAATAACCATTGTTTTCATATCGTGTTTCTCCTTTGTGATGAACGGGATTTGGATTCGTTTGACGATTCTCATTGTAGAAGCTAGAATTAAACGTCTCAATGGTCGATACCTAACGAAATACCACTTAATCACCACATTGATGTTTTTTGACTATTATCGCAGTAGGAGGAGCGCCGCCATGAACGAAGCCAGAACGGACCTGCGTGTCATCAAGACCCGCAAAGCGATCAAAACGTCTTTTCTCAATCTGATCCGCAGCAAAGGCTATGACCGAATGACGGTGCAGGACATTGCGGACGAAGCGACGATCAATCGCAATACTTTTTATTTGCATTATCTGGACAAGCCAGACTTGATGGAAAAGTTGTGTCTGGAGCATGCGGAAAAATTGAACGTTTGCGCGCAAAATAACGTTCGCGATATCCGGGAGCTGGACAGCACCTCTTTTGCCTCGCTGCTTCGAAACGTCTTCGAGGTCATCGACGAACATCTTTTCTTTTTCCAGACGATGCTTGCCGAGACCGGCGTCCCCGACTTTGCCTCCCAACTCAAGCAAACGCTGCAAACGGTAATCCTCTCGGGCATCGAGGAAAGCCGGCACAGCCTCAAAACGAAAATCGCGCTGGAGTACATGACTTCGGGATTGGTCGGCGTCATTGCGCTGTGGGTGTCCGAGCCGGTAAACGACTCGCGCGAAGAGATGATCGGGCTGCTCAGCGAGATCCATTTCCATAATGTCGTGAACCTGCTGACCGAGATCCGAGACGCCTGATCCATGCCGAAGCCTGGCGGTCTTCGCGTCCCTGCCGATCCGTCAGGCCGGATGCGTACGCAGCCACTCCACCATCTGATCGAACAATTCCAGCGAATACCGGTGCGCCTGCTGCCCGCTTGGCAGCTGATCCGCAATCGTCGCGACCGTGCCCGGGACATCGGCCGACGGGGCAAAATGAACCAGCCCCGGACAGAAACCGTTCAGTGCGCGAAAATATTTTTGCTGCGGCTCAATAAACGTCATATTCTGTTCAAAACCTCTGCGCAGCCTTGTTGAATCGCCCGCTTTTCGCTCGCGCAGCCGGGGTTCTTCCGCATGAAGCACGAAATAGGCATCCGGGAAGCCCAACTTGCGCGCCTGGATCAGCGGCCTATAGAAAGCTTCGACAAACTCCAGCGATTGCCTGTCGAACAACGTGAAACCGAACGCCCAGTTGTACCAAAAAGGCTGAAACAAATCGATGTCGATGACCGCAAGCCCCGACGATTCATGCTCAAGCGCCATTTGCCACCGGTCTGCCTGACGTTCGAAAAACCATTCCGGGTACGCCGGCTCGGGCTTGGCCCACAGCATCGCCACTTCCTGAATATGTAATCCCTGCTTGAGCGCCGCGAGAGCCGCGGAAGTCGTCGTCTTGCCCGCCGCGCTGGCTCCTTCGATACTGATGATCGTCATTTGAATGCTCCTTCTATCTGTTGGGTCATGCGCCGAACTGCCGAAGATGATGATCGATATGCTTATACATGCCTTTGCCCCACTGCTCCGCAGACAATTTTCCGAAAAAAGGATGCGGCCGCGTTGTGCAGCCCTGCGGTCCGTTCGCCTGAAACGTACGGAGTTTTCGGATCAATTTTTCTTTTTCCGCTTCAAAAGATTTTTCGTCGGCGATCCGGATCTCCGGCAGGGTGGACATGTTTGTCGGCAGCGGTCGGTCGTTGTAAAAGACCGGCTTGGCCAGCTGTCCGACGAAAAATCCCAACCAACTTCTCGAAGCGCCGGAGATTCCGGCCGCGATGTCCTGAAAAGCCGCGCAATGCGCCAACATCTGGGCCACATTCATCTCTCCCCACTGCGGCTGCAAGTCGGCATGCAATCGTTCGATACGGGCGATCACTTCGTCGGTAGTTGAATGCTCGAACAGCGTCTGCATGGTATCGCTCCTCCTGAAAATTGTTTTTTACAAATCAAACCTTTCTCTGATCATTTGGGCTACCTCATCGGCTTCGCGCCCAAAGTTATCGATCTTTATGTAGTTGGATCTGCTAATCTCTCCGGGCAAAGAATTCAATCTATATTGCTCGTACGTTTTAACCAATTCTCCCTCCGACCATGCCACATCCCGTTTGCTCGGCTTATGCAGCAGCCTGTTCTCCGTCTTGTTTCGTTTTTTGCGCTCTTCCAAATCCGCTTCCAGCTCTACCCAATAGACAATACCGCCTCTGGATTCAAAAAGATCTGAAATTTGCTCGATGTAGTCCCGGTCGCCTGAAAGGTCGAACGCCCATACGAACGTAAAGATAAGTCCTTCCAGGTCGCTTTTGGACACTTCTTCAAAAATCTCCTGCCGGATCAGACTTACCAACCGCTTGCCGGCAGGCGTACCGTAATCAAAAAACGAAGATACGAAGTCGATCGACATATGATTATGAAAAAGCTTCAACCCGGTTTGGGCAGCCAAAGCCTGTCCCACCGTCATCTTGCCTACAGCCTGGGGACCAAAGATAATAACGAACTTCACGCATTTCGCCTCCTCGCTGGCTTGAGTACAGTCTATTTCTATACGTCTTATGAACAAGTGAAAATAGGTGAGCTACATCACTTCATAAACGCTCTCGCTCGTCCTTCTGATCCAGCATCTGCTTCGCGTTTGTTATACTTGATGCTTCCCGGCCAAATTCCAGTCCAAAAACTGATTCATATCGCTAATCGCATCCATAATCTTGCCGCGATGCTCTTCGTTATTCCTTAGTTCGCGTAACACGACCGGCTTTACGATTCTGCGATCCAACCTGCCGTGCACCCGTCCCGCATGCGCCAATCCCAAGATGGCATTTGCCCTGACGAGTGCGTCGGAATGTTCGGCTAACTTCAGACACAGATCTTGAGCAAATTTCCAATTCGGATGATACAGCCCTGCCGACAGCGATAAAATGATCAACTCTTCCACCGCTTGGCGCTCCAGCATCTCTCGGATCTCTTTATCGCTGTAGGCTCTGATTTCTTCATATTTCCGCTGCATCACACACCTCCGAAGGCAGCATTAACTGCGTGAGTACACTTATTTCGGCCAAAAAGCTCTCATCATCACAAATAACTGCACAGATCCACTTATTTTTCGAAAAAAAGAGGTTTGTAGCACTCGGATCAGAAAATAACGGCTCTCTCGCAGTTATTCTTTCCAGCACTTACGGGTACCGCGAAATAACAGCTCTTTCGCAGTTATTTCTCCTATCTGCCGTAGGAAGCACGTTAATCATATGTAATTCGTAATCCCACTCCCCCGTGTACGTTGAAGTGTGTCTTCCGTTATAAATCATTCGTCCGTATTCACCGGTTTTCAGTTCAAAAGCTTTCTCGACCAACAGATTATAAATGTAAGCGTTTGAACAATAAGCCGTTCCTCGTGTTCGACTGGGCGAGGCTTGAGACGTCCATTCATTCAAATATCACTCTCCTCCCCCTCCGGCAAAAGCAGACGGGGTACGTTATGTGTTTGGTTATAGTGTTCCAGTTCATCGATCTCAGCCTGCAGGTTTTCCAGATCAAACTGGAAATCGCTTTGATTATTTCGGGTCATTCCCTGTCCTGAGGAATCGACGCTGAACTTTCCTCCTGCTTGGCCGACTGTATAGTAAAACGATTCTTCGTTCGGCCGGCTTCCTCCATTTCGACTCAGAAACAAAATCACTTTTTCTCCGATGATGAATTCGGCTGTATCTTCGACCACATAAATCATGTCATCCGTTTCCCCACCCGCTGACCGCACTTCGATCTCGTCTGCCGAGTTTCCTTTGTATCTGTGTTCAACCTCGATCAGCGTGTCCGTAGCCGGGAAGCCGCTAAAGTCGCTCTCCACTGTCTGAGACAGAACGGTTCCGGACACAATGATATCGGATTCGTTCACCAGCTCGTTTTTCTCCATTTCGGCTCTTAAACTTTCAGCATGCACGACCGTTTTGGAACCCGGATCCGATTGGGCTTCGCTCTTTTGGGCCGCGGCTCCGGTCTCCGCTTCGTCGCCCGCGCAAGCCGATAACAGAAAAACGGCGAGAATAAGAGGTATGAATTTGATGATCATCATTCCCCGAGCCGCTCCCCCAACGCCGTTACCGTACCTTCCCATTCTGCATACTCGTCCGTATCTTCCCACAATTCTTTCAGTTCGGACTGCTCCAATATTTGTTGAATCGCCTGCCGGGCTTTGCCGTTCAGCTCTGTTCCGGTTCCGCGATGTCGGTGGATCCAGGCTTGCAGTTCTTCCATATGTTCGAATTCCGCGTTCAGCGCCTGCTCCTGTAGAGCGGCCAGTACGGCAATCGCTCCCAAAGCGATCGAAGCGGTCTGCGCCTCCATATCCTCGTCCCCAACCGCACGCTCGATCGATTCCCTCAGCATGTCCAGCCCTTCCGAGCGTACCAGATCGGCCTGCCAATCCATCGTATCGTCATTTTCGAAAATGCCGTAACCCCATGCTCCCATTACATCCGCTCCTTCTTGTTGGGTTGTAAATTCGCTTTGAGTTCTGCCGTCGTTTCGGTGATTGAGATCCCGGTACCGATTCACTTCGTCAGCGGTCACGAAAGGCGGGATCGTATACCTGCTTCTGCCTCACTGGAGAGAGGTCTGATTTGGAGCGTGCTGGTCATGTTGATCCTTCCTTTCACGGCTGATTGCAGGTATGAATGAGGGTTCTTCGCACAGAATCTCGCTCAATCCCGCGCAAAGCGTTCCAGCAGAACTTCCGCGGCTGCGCGGGCATGCACGGCCGATTCAAGGTCGCTCTCCAGCATGTAAGCGGTGATCGCCCCTTCCATCAGCAAATACAGCATATTCGACAAAGCTTCCGGCTGCCGGACTTCGCATTGGGCGGTCAATGCCTCCATATAGGATCGCAGCTCCACTTTGTAGTGGTGAGCGGCCTTGTGATACGGATGACTGCTGTCCGAGAATTCCGAAGCCGCTTTGATAAAAGCGCAGCCGGTGAAGTCCGGTGCGGCAAACCATTCGCCTAACACGTCGTAGATCGCCAGCAGGCGATCCTGCGGCGTTCCGCCCCGACGGTCGATCGAAGATTTGAACCAGGCCATCCACTGCTCGTCCTGCCGTTTCAAATAATCCAGTACCAGTGCGTCTTTGGAAGGAAAATGATTGTATAACGTCATTTTGGCTACTTTGGATTCGGCGACCACCTGATCGACCCCGGTTGCGCGAATGCCCTGCTGGTTGAACAGCCCCGAAGCGACCTGAATGATTTGTTCTTTTTTGCTTTTGTTGGCCATTGACTGCTCCTCTTTCCCGAAAATAGTTCGTCTATCTTCAACATATACAGCTCTGTATACGTATAGTAAAGCCGTCCGAACAGAATTGCAAATAAAAAACACTTGTAACTATACAGACCTGTATGTATAGTATGGGTGAACGCAAGTCTAACGCATCCAAATCCTATACCGAGGTGATTCCAATGAACGTCCAACACAAGTATGCACAAGTAAACGGCTTGAATCTGTTCTACCGGGAAGCCGGCAGCCGCCACAATCCGACGGTGCTGCTGCTGCACGGATTTCCTTCTTCTTCGCATATGTATCGCAATCTGATCGTGCGCCTTGCGGATCGTTACCACGTCGTCGCGCCCGATTATCCGGGATTCGGCAGCAGCGATCAGCCGACCCCGGAAGAATTTACGTACACGTTCGAGAATCTGGCCAAACTGATGCATGATTTTACCGAGCAGCTGCAGCTGGAGCGCTACAGTCTGTACGTGCACGATTACGGCGCTCCCGTCGGCTATCGCCTGGCCGTTATGCATCCGCAGCGCGTGCAGGGGATCATCTCCCAGAACGGCAATGCTTATGAAGCAGGCCTTGAACCGGGTTGGGCACCTATTCGGGCCTATTGGAACAATCCCGAAGATGCCGCGATCCGTCAGGGCGTCCTCGACCTGCTGTCGATCGAGACGACCCGGCATCAGTATGTGAACGGCACGCGCGATCCCGAATCGATCAGCCCGGACAACTGGAACCACGATCAGATTCATCTGGATCGGGCCGGCAATGCGGAGATCCAGCTCGCGCTGTTCTACGATTACCGGAATAATCTGACGGCCTATCCGACCTGGCACGACTATTTCCGGGAATACCAACCGCCAATGCTGGTCGCCTGGGGACGGCACGATATGTTCTTCGGGGTCAAAGGCGCTCTGGCCTATATGGAAGACCTTCAGAACGTGGACGTCCATCTGCTAAATACGGGTCATTTTCCGCTTGAAGAAGATCTGGAGATTAGCGTTAAGCTTATCCTGCACTTTCTGGATACTCAGGTGGCGGCCCGTTAATCTTGTTGTACACGAAACCTACCGATCTTTTTATACAGATTACAATCATTCTCCCTCAAACGGCATGTTGTTGGTTTACAGCAACATGCCGTTCGAGGGAGTTTTTTATACCTATACTTCCTGACTATGATTTTCTATTCCTGTTAGCTCAAATACTGGCCTTTCCTGAATGCCTTGTTCAAGTCTCTTTGTTTCTTCTGCCGGTAGAGAACCCTTCCGAATTCCCCGGTTGGCGGTATGACTCGAAGGATGCGCTTGGCCGGTATGGATGAGTAACTCCTCTAAAAAAAGACACTAAAGCTACACCAACACTTTAATGTCTTTAATAATGATTTTAGTTTTTTTTCATTTTGTACAAGAGAGCCACACCCACTCCAAGAAAAAGAACGGCTATTAAAGCTGTAATAAGAGGAATATTTCGAATTTCAGAATCCTCTAACAATTCAACGCCACCACCGACCTGAATTTCCTCAGAACCTGACGAATCTTTCATTTGCATACTAGATTGATCTGCTTTGAAAGTATCTATCGATTGTCTGAAGCTATCCATATCGTAAACTTGATTATTGATAGAATCAAAAAATTCTGCTGTGTTTTGAATATAAAATCCTTTTATTTTATATCTTTTATCATGTATGTATTGGATGGCATTATCATTTCCAGCTTCTCTTTCAGCTTCTTCAATTTCTGATGGAAGGTCAGAAATAGTACTGATATTGGTAATCGACCAATCTCCTTCATTTTTTTCTGCTTCAATTGTACCAATAACTTCATCGTCTAAGATCAAAGGAAATTCGTAACCTTTCAACGTAAAAGAATAGTCTTCAATTTCAATTTGATAGGTAGCAATTCCTTCACCTAATTTTGCATTATTAAAATCTCCATTTGTTTTGAACTGTTCTTTCTCCATGTTTAGTGAACTCACGTATTGATTTTGAAGATCGGAATATATACTTGCTTGAATGGTGTCATTCGCATATTCAATTTTTGATTCTGCATTTACGGGAAATTGAAATCCATAAAAAAGAATCAAAACCATAAGCAGAACCGAAGATGTTTTTCTCATTTTAAGAGCCTCCTCTTATATTCAGTTATAAATGGATGTCAAAGTATTAACCCAATTCCATGAATTATTTGATCGGAAAGAGTTGTACGCCATCATGTTATAAGAACCATCCGCCGGATCAATATAAGTAACATTTTGGGCACCACTTGATGTATCTTCACTGTATCCTCTTATTAGAAGGGCATGCCCTATAGCACTGCCACTAGTCCAAGAAATAGCAGCTATCATATTTCGATTATTATTTATATTTGACTTGATCGAAGAAAAAACTAGCGATTCCAAAAAAGTAGAAGAATTAACACCATATTTAGCTAACCCTTTTTGCATATCGCTTACATTACCAGAATCGTTTATTGTCGGCGATCCTTTTACATAAGTTACAATATTAGTTTGTGTCGCTCCTGTTGCCCCTAAGTATTGACCAGCCATACTTGAAGTAGCTGCCCAGCACCAAAGAGATCTTTGTTGGATTTGTGATGTGACTGGATTATGCCGATAGTTAAAAGCAGCCTGTGCACTGGTTGCAAAAAGAGCCGTGGACACCAAAAAGCATACAAGTACCAAAGTTACTTTAGACTTTCTAAATTCCATATCATGAATCTCCTTTACAATAAATTGAAATCAAGCATTTAAAATGATAACGCTTTCTACTTTTTATATATTAAAAGGAATTTAAAGTAAATATTATTTTTTTGTGTATATAAAATTAATTTTATATATTAATATTGCGCAAAAAAGCTTGAAGCAGGAAATCCCGCTTCAAGCTTTTCTCTTTTAACAACAAAACCACATTTCGCAACCGTCCGGCTTCCTTCTCGCTCGCCGCTACCGGCCTACCACGAGACGGTAATGATCGTCGTCGTCGAGACCAGCTTGCCGCTTAGGCGCTCCGACTTGGTGACCATGATCTTGGTGCCCGACGGGCTCCATCGCATCCGGTCGCCGGCGTCGGCCAGGTCCGGGGACAGCAGGAACGATTGGCCGGTCGCGGAATCGGCGATGTAGAAGCCGTTTTTGCCCGTGTCGCGGCCGGATGTGACGGTGTAGGCGAGACGTTTGCCGTCCGGGGACCAGCCGATGCCGAAAAAGCCTTTGCCTTCGGCCAGTGTCTTGATCTCTTTGCCGCTCGGGTCGGTCAGCAGCAGCTGCTCCCGCGTATCGTCGATCCGCTTGATGACCGCAAGCTGCGTATCGTCGGGCGACGGAACGAGGCTCGGGATCGACGTGCCGATCTCCGAACGCTTGCTCTGCGCCGTATCGTACACGTACATGCCCCAGTCCGTATCGGACAAGCCGTAATACACCCGGCCGTCGCCGCCTGCGGCGGTCTCCAGCGAATTCAGCAGCACGGTGCGCCCGCTCTCTTCGTGGAGGAGCGTCTCCTGGCCGGAGAGATCTGATTGGTACAAGCCGCCGTTATGTTCTTTCGCGTACGCGACATGCGCGTTGTCCAGCCAGCCCGCGTCCAGCGAAGACGCGTATTCGCCGGACGTCCCGGTGTCGATCCGCGTCAGCTTGCGGCTCTCCATGTCGAGCAGATACGGAATACCGCTGACGCCGCTGTCGTCCAGCAGGAACAGATGCTTGCCGTCCGGAGACAGCAGCGGGGCACCCCAGCTCTTGCCGTCGCCGCCGTGCAGCAGCTCTTCTTCGCCGGTGCCGAGGTCGCGAATATAGAGGCTGTACGGCGGCATCTGCGTCTCGCCGATCCAGACCGGTTCCGCTTCCGGATCGGGCTTCTGGATCAGGATCCGCCCGTCGCCGAGCCAGATGCCGCCAAGCGTCTCTTCGAGCTCGTCGATCTTCTCCAGCTTCAGGCCGGAGTAGACCGATTCGTTCGGATTCGGCCGGACCGTCACGGAAGGAGACGCCGAAGGCTTCTCCGCGGAACTTTGCGCCGCGCCGGCAGGGCTCGAAGACGCCGCCGGCTGCATCGCCGCTCCGCCTTGAACCTGAACTTTCTCTTCGCCCGCGCAGCCGCCGACGGCGAACAATGCGAGCAGAATGCCGAGCAGCACCGGCGCGCGCCGCATGGTCTTTTTTTCCACAGTTGATGGCATGTCGCTCGTCCTCCTCTTGATGCTGCCTCCATTGTACCGGCGAATTGCGTCCAAAAGATGTCCGATTCGGAGCGTTCGCCAACCGATGTCCCGTATCCAATGTCCGATGTCCGGCTTTATGCCTCATCCACCGGCGGACGCGCCGGAAAGACCAGTTCGAACGCCGTGCCTTCGCCTTCTACGGGCAGCAGCTCGATACGGCCGCCCTGCGTCTCCACCAGCCGCCTGACGAGCGACAAACCGAGCCCGCTGCCGCCGGACAGCCGCGCCCGGTCTTTGTTTACCGTATAGAACGGTTCGAAAATTTTCTCCCGCGCTTCTTCCGGAATCGACAGCCCCGTATTGCGGACGGTCAACCGCACTTCGTCGCCTTCGGGCCCGCCGCGAATGTAAGCCGTGCCGCCGGTGCGGTTGTATTTGATCGCGTTATCCAGCAGATTCGTGAAGATGTGCATGAAGCTCTCGGCGTCGCACCAGACTACGGCGGGCCGCACGTCCACTTCCAGCGTTACCCCGAACCGCTCGGCTTTGCCGCGCATGTGCGCCGCCGCGTCGCGCAGCGCCGCCGACGCTTCCACTTCCGACGCTTCCAGTTCGAAATCGTAACGTTCCAGCGCGGACAACCGCAGCACTTTTTCGACCATTTCGTACAACCGCTGCGCTTCTTTGTCGATGCTCTCGCGCGCTTCGCCGAGCAGCTGCGGATCGTCCCGGTACAGGTCCAGCAGTTCGGTATACGCTTTGATCGTCGTCAGCGGCGTTTTGAACTCGTGGCTGATATTGCCGATATACTGCTTCTGCCGGTGCTCCAGCGCCTGCAGCCGCTCGACGGCCTGGGCAAGCTTGCTGCGCTCGTCTTCCAGTCCCGCGATATTGCGCTGAATCTCCCCGCTCATGTACGTGATGCCGCGCCCGAGTTCGCCCAGCTCATCCCGCCGCCGCAGCGGCTCCCCGCTCAGGAACTGGCCCCGGCGGATCTGGTCGGCCGACGCTTTGAGCTTGAGGATCGCGGTCGCGAAGCGGCTGTAATACACGAATCCGAGCAGGAAAGCGGCCGCCGTGACCGAAGCGCCGACGAGCAGAAACAGCCGGCGGATCGCGGCGTAGAACGTCAGGTAACTGTCGATCGGGTAGTCGAAACGGATCGCGCCGATCTGTCCCTGCGGACCTTCCACCGGCGCAAAATACAGCATCGTCTCTCCCCGGCTGCCCTGCCTGAAATACGCGATGCTGCCGCCGAGCGCATAATCGAGCGATTCCGACTCACCGCCTTGCAGCTGCCCGCCTTCGCCGCGAACAGCGCGGATCGAAGAACCGAGCACGCTGCGGTCTTTGGCGTACAGCGTGACCGGCATGCCGGTCAGGTCCGCCAATTCGCTCGCGAGGCGCACGCCTTCGCGAGTGTAGAACGCCGAAGCGTCCGTCTGCGGCGTCTCCGTATAATATTCCTGCCGCAGCCGAAGATTCGCCAGCTGGGTCTGCCGCGCCAGCACTTCTTCGATCTGCGCCGCCTGATTGCCCCGGATGCCGCGCAGCACGAGGCCGCTCAGCAGGCCGACGCTCACGATCAGCAGCGCGGCCAGCACGAGCGTGAACTTCAGCCGGATGCCGATCTTCATGCGGGAGCTCCGCCCGCCGGCGCCGACGCTTTGTAGCCGACCCCGTACACGGTCTGAAGCAGCGCCTGATGTTCTTCGCCCAGCTTCTTGCGCAGCCGCTGCACATGGATATCGACCGTGCGCGTCCCGCCCGCATAGTCCATGCTCCATACGCGGTCAAGCAGGTCATCGCGCGTAAAGACGCGGGCCGGCCTGGAGACGAGCAGCGTCAGCAGGTCGAATTCTTTGGGCGTCAGCTCAAGACTTTCGCCGGCAAGTTCCGCCGAGCGGTGCGAGATACGGATGCGCAGCGGGCCAAGCTCCACGAGGTCGCCCGCTTCAGCTTCGTCCGCCGCGCGTTCGCTGGCGTCCGGGGCGGGAGCCTTACTTTTTTCGATCCGCCGCATCAGCGCTTTGACCCGGGCGAGCACTTCGCGAATCTCGAACGGCTTCGTCATATAATCGTCCGCCCCGAGTTCCAGACCGACGATTTTGTCGATGATGTCGTTTTTGACCGTCAGCAGGATGATGCCGATTCCGCTCCGGTTCTCCAGGCGCCGACAGACTTCGTAACCGTCCATCTTCGGCATCATCACGTCGAGCACGAGCACCGAAGGGCCGAAAGAGTCCACCTTGGATAACGCTTCCTCGCCGTCGGATGCCGTCTCGGTCTCGTAGCCTTCGCGCTTGAGCGCATAGGCGATCGCGCTGCGGATGCCCGGTTCGTCGTCGACGACCAGCACTTTTCTGCTCATATGGCGTTCCTCCCGTCACTGGATGTTCCCCTCCATTAAACACCATCTCCCGCCAAAGACCAAAACTTCTTCCGTAAAAAAAGCAAAATGCGCAAAAAGGCCGCGGCGGAGGCGTAAGCGCCCCGTATGCGGCCGAGAGTTGTTCCATAGCGTCCATGGAGAGGATTCGTAGACTCGATGTGTAGGTGCAATCCGTAAACGTGAACTGTAGACACGATCCGTGAATACGATCTGTAAATGCAATCTGTGAATGCGATCCGTAAACCCGATCCATCAATGCGCTCCGCGGATACGGTCGTTCGGGAGATAGTCTCGCCGCAAACTTTCCGCCGCCGAGCCGCGCAGCCCGGGTCTAGCCGTTTGCGACGAACTAGCCTTCCGCGACGACCCGGTCTTTGCCCGCCCGCTTCGCGATGTACAGGCGCCGGTCGGCAATGCCGAGCAGCTCCATGCGGCTGATCGAGCCGCCGTATACCGTATGCACGCCGATGCTGGCCGTGACCGGCAGGGTGCCCGTAATCGGGCTCCAGTCCGCGCCGCGGATCGCCCGGCACATCCGGTTCGCCAGTTCCAGGCCCTGCTTCTCGTCGGTACGCGGGAACAGCGCGACGAATTCTTCGCCGCCCATGCGCGCGACCGCCGCCGGTTCGGCCGCGGCGACCGACAGGATCTTCGCCACGTTGATCAGCACCGTATCGCCGACGACATGCGACAGCGTATCGTTGACCCGCTTGAAATAATCGAGGTCGATGATCGCGATCGTGAGCGGATCGCCGCTCTCGCGCGTCTGCTCCAGCAGCTCGTCGATATGGTCGTCGATAAAGCGCCGGTTGCGCAGGCCGGTCAGCGGATCGCGCAGCGCCATCTCGCGGAAATGCTCGCTGCTCTTGCGCGCTTCTTCCGCTTCGAACACGGCTTGGAAAATATGCGCTTTCGCTTCGCGTTCCGCGGAACGAAGCGCTTCCGCTTCTTCGTGGAATACCCGGTGCTCTTCGTACGCTTCCTTGTAGCGGCCGGCTTCGGCGTACAGCTCGGCCTGGCGCAGCCGGGCCTGCACGCAGAGCGCGGCCAGGCCGTGGTCTTCGCACAGATGCTTCGCTTCGTCGAGCATGGCCTGCGCTTCGCCGAGCTTGCCTTGCAGCAGCTGCGCCTGGGACAGCGTCAGCATGCACTCCGGCAGCGAAGCGAGTTCGCTGAGCCGCCGTTCGGACGGGTCGGTAATGACCGGCAGCAGCGTCCGCTCGGCTTCGTCGGGGCGTCCGAGCAAAATTTCGCCTTTCGCGATCGTATCGAGCTGCATCGCGATAAGCGGAAAATGGTGGCGTTCCGACAGATCGCGGATCCGCGTGATCATCTCCGCCGCTTTTTCCAGATCGCCGAGGTCGTAATACGTAAACGCCATGTTGTTGAGCGCAAACAGCTCGAACTGCACGTCTCCGGTCGCGTTCGCGATCGCCAGCACTTCGTCGAACCGCTGCTTGGCGTCTTCGTAAGCGCCGGATTCGTCAAGCGTCAGGGCGAGCGTCATCAGGTGATCCGCGCGGGTCGGAGGCGCAACGCCGGAAGGCAGATGCTTGAGCGCGCGCAGCGCATGTTCGAGCGCGCTGTCGTGGTCGCCCAACCGGCGGAAAAACCCGCCGAGCAGCCGGTGGCTGCGGGCCAAAATATGCTCTTGATCGTTTGCCGCCGCCCAGGCGTTGATCTCGCGGATCAGGCGGCCGCTGTCGGCGATCTGCCCCTGCCGGCCGAGCACGTCGGCGTGAATAAGCCGGGTACGCTGCGTCAGCTTCTCCTGCTGAAGGCGAGCGGCGACGGCGAGCGCCTGCTGCACGGGTACGATCGCCGAGTTGACGTCGCGATAAGGCTGGATTTCCAATACGTCGAGCACGCGTTCAAACTGCTCCGCCGAGCAGGCGTCCGCCCCGTTATCCGGGTCGAGAAGTCCCCAATCCGGCTGTTTGAACTGTGCGCTTTTTTTGTAAGAATGATAGTCCGGCAAGGTTTCTCCTCCCCCATAGCAGCAGCAATTCCCGTTCGAACCGGCCATCGTTCATAGATGGCGCAATTCCCAAGTATACCCTATACTACGATTCACGAACGGTAAAATCAATGGTTTTGTGCATAGTTTGACCTATTATATAGGAAAAAAGACCGATTAGAAGATCTCTTCTCCCGGTCTTTTTCATTCTTGTCAGCTTTGTGCCAAAATGTCCAGCAGCGTTCCAGGAATGCGGAACTGCTGCCCGTTGATATGGATCGTCTTCAACAGCTCGTGTTCCTCGGCGTCGTGCGCATCCTTGATCGCCTGGACTTCATGCTGCAGTCGCTCCATTTGCAGATCAAGCGAACTTGCGGAGTCGGCGGCCGCTTTCAATTCGCCCAGCAGTTCTCCCGGCACGTCCTGATTGTATTTGTAAAAAATTTTATGTTCCAGGCTGGCCCAGAAATCCATCGCGATCGTGCGGATCTGAAGTTCCACGCACACATGCTCTGTCCGGTCAGACAAAAACACCGGTACTTCGACCAACAGATGCAGACTGCGGTAGCCGTTCGATTTGGGGTTGGCGATATAATCTTTGATGTCCAGCACTTTGAGGTCGTTCTGCTGCTGAAGCATCTCTCTCACTTTATAAATGTCGGAGATAAACGAACACGTAATGCGCAGGCCGGCAATATCGCGGATATGCGTCTTGATCGACTCCAGCGAAATATCGTAGTTTTTGCGGATCAGCTTGTTGACGATGCTCTCCGGCGATTTGAGGCGCGATTTCGTATGTTCAATCGGACTGTAGTCGTGCAGCGTCTGAAATTCCTGCTTCAGGATGTCGATTTTGGTCTCCATCTCGTCGAGAGCAAATTTGTACGTCATCATGAAGCGGGTCACTTCGTCGCGAAACGACTTGAGCTGTTCCATCGGGATTAACTCTTTTTTCAGGTCCAAAGCGTTGTTTTCCATCGATTTCTGTTTCGTTCCTCTCTGCGCGAGGCGTCGGAACTCGGCGTCCGGCTGCCTGTAAAATATTCGTATGCCTTGAATATCGGTCACTTTAAGTATAGAGGTTACCCCTTTCTTTTACAAATAGCCGCCGTCCGGAAAAAAGAATGCGCAAAAAGGTCCGAACCCCGCCCGCGCGGCGATTCGGACCTTACGATCAAGCGGGAATCAAGCCGGCCGGCTTACTCCGCTTTGACGAGAATCTTGACCTGGTTTTTCTCTTTGAGCAGCGTCTCGAACCCTTCGCCCAGCACGTCGTCCAGCCCGATCCGCTTCGTCACGAGCCGGTCGGCCGGGAAATAACCCTGCTCCATCAGGCTGATGACCGCCGGGAACACGTCGCGGTAGCCGATAATCCCTTTCACCGTGCGTTCCTTCATAACGATGCGGTTCGGCAGGATCGGCGCTTCGGTCTCGAAAATGCTGACGATCATCAACTCGCCGCCGATATTCGTCGATTCGAGCGCCTGCGTCAGCACCGGCGGAACGCCGGTCACTTCGTAGGCGACGTCCACGCCGCCGTCCGTGCGGGCATGCAGCTCGGCCACGACGTCGGTTTCCTTGGGATCGAGCACGATCGCGCCGAGTTCGGCCGCTTTGGCTTTGCGCTCGGGCGACAGCTCGATCGCGTAGATCTCGGCGGCGCCCGACGCTTTGAGCGCTTCGATCACGAGCAGGCCGATCGGGCCGGCGCCGAAGACGGCGGCTTTGTCGCCGACTTTGAGCTTGCTCTGGCGAACGGCGTGCAGCGCGACGGCGGACGGTTCGACCAGCGCGCCCTGCTCGTAGGACAGGCTGTCCGGAATTTTGTGCACCATGTATTGCTCGGCCGCGACGTATTCGGAAAATCCGCCTCCGCCTCCAGCCAGCCCTAGAAAGCCCATGTTTTCACACAAATTGTATTTGCCTTTGCGGCATGCTTCGCACTTGCCGCAAGCGTAGATCGGCTCCACGACGACGCGGTCGCCGACCTGGACGCGTGTCACGCCTTCGCCGATCTCCACGACGCGGCCCGAAAATTCGTGGCCCATGACGACCGGAGCCGATTCGCCCGTAATCGGATGCGGTTCGCCGGCCGGAATAAAGATCGGCCCCGCCGTATATTCGTGCAGGTCGCTGCCGCAAATGCCGCACCATTCCACTTTGATCTTCACTTTGCCGGGCTTCGCCGCCGGTTCCTCGATCTTCTCCAGACGCAGATCCTTCGGTCCATGCCATCTCAATGCTTTCATTACCGGTCATCTCCTTCGATAGTGTAGGTCTACTTCTGTTGATCTCCAATTACGTTTCTTTTCGGAAACGTTTCCGAAATTAAATATGTCACACTCCTGTCACATTGTCAAACGAAGTTCAGGCAAATGTCCTTGCGCGAAGACTTCTTTTTTCCGGATAAAAGGTCAAATCTAAAAGTTTTAAAGCTTCTACGGCGTAATTTGCGACTTGTCCGCGGCATGGATGATATAATAAAGAGACTGTGTACGATACCGTATAAAAACCGGAAACGATTCCAATCCTATAAATAAGCGAGGTTATGTACGTGAGCACCAAAAAAGTTACGATCGAAGACGTCGCCCGGCAGGCGAACGTCGGCATTGCCACCGTCTCCCGGGCGATCAACAATGCGGAAGGCATCAGCGCGAAGACGCGCCTGCGCGTGCTGGAGACGATCGAGGAACTCGGCTTCGTCCCGAACACGTCGGCGCAAAGCCTCAAAGTGCGGCTGACCAACCAGATCGCGCTGGCCGTCCCCGATATTCGCAACGCGATCATTCCCGATATTGCCTGGGCTGTCGAGCAGGCGGCGAAGGCGCACGGCTACCGCGTCGTCCAGATCAACACGGCCGGCAACGCCCGGGCGGAGCTCGAAGTCGTGCGCGACCTCAAAAAGCTGCACGTGGACGGGCTGATCATCATGCCGCTCGCTTATCCCAAAACGCTGCCGGAGCTGATCAACAAAGCCGGCGTGCCGATCTCCGTCATCAATTACGGCAAGCAGCTGGACGATTCGCTGCAGGCGGACGTCGTCTGCCTCTCGATGCTGGAAGGCCGGCTCGTCATGGATCATCTGGCGCAGATCGGCCGTACGAGAATCGCTTATGCCGGCACGCAAAAAGACGTCATCGAAGACCGTTATCTGGCTTACGAACGGTCGCTCGACCGCGTCGACGCTTCGCTCGTCTATTTCGGCGACGATTTCTCGCTGCAGACGGGTATCCGCGCCGCGGACTATTTCCACGGACTGGTCCATATGCCCGACGCCGTCTACGCGGTCAACGATATGGTCGCGATCGGGCTCGTGAACCGGTTCAAGGAACTCGGCGTGCGCGTACCCGAAGACGTGGCCGTCGTCGGCATCGACAACAACCAGTGGACGACGATCAGCAGCCCGCAGATCAGTTCCGTCTCGATCATGGGCACCGAAGTGGCGCGTCTGGCCGCGGAACTGCTGCTCAAGCGTATCCGGGAACAGAGCCGGGACGATTACGAAAAAGTGCAGTTCGAACCGCGCCTCATCGTGCGGGAATCGAGCGTCTCGCCCAAGCGTTCGACGCTGCGCGGCAGCTGAACGCACCCCAAAAAGCATCGGATCGCGGCGGAAGTTCCGGCTGCGACACGATGCTTTTTTTGAATAAGACGCTTTTTGGAATACGGAAAATCAAGGAATCACGGACGATCCCGCAAAAAGGCGCGAAACCCGTCCAACGCTTCGAATTTCAAAATATCTACGCCTTGTTCCCGCAGATAACGCTCCAACGCGATACCGAGCCGGTGCGCCGCCGATTGCAGCGGGATCAGGCTGGCCGGATCAAGCAGCGAAGTCAACTGCGGCAGCTTCGCCCGTTCGGCCAGGCTCCGCCCTTCGCGCATGGCGTCGGCTCCGGATTTGCGGATGCCAGTCTCGCAGAATACGAGAAAAGCGTGCAAGTCGGCATCCGCCTGGGCAGCCGCGAAAAAAGCGACTTCGTAGTCTTTGCGTTCGCAGGCTAACTGCACCTGATTCAGCTGCCCCTGGAACGCTTCGAAAAATCCGCGGCCGCGCCGGATCTGATCCGGCGTGCCGGACTGCGTCTCGCTGCGCCGCTGCGCGATCAGCGCCCGAAGCGAATCGGCCAGATGCCCGCACGCCGCCACAATGTCGGGAATGTCGGCGCTGCGCAGCAGCGTGTGCACCGTCGTTTCCAGATCCGCGGGCCGGATCGGCAGAGCGTAGAGCTGCGGCAGGCTGCGGCCCCAGCTTTTGCGCAGATACGTCCGGTTCAGCAGCGCCACGACTTCGAAAGCCGCGGTCATGAGTTCATACGCCTGCAGCCGATACTCGGACAGCGGGCGGCCTGTTCCTCCGCGGCGAAGATCGTACAGAATCGGATACACGGCCTGCAGCTTCGATTCGGCAAGGGCGATAAACGACTCTTCCCCTTCGAACGAACGCAGATCTTTGATGCGCAGCTTCAGGTCGTTGAACCGGTCCAGATCTTCGTCCCCGCGCATATAGAGCAGCTTGCAGTCGGCGAGAATGCCGGCCTGCCCGTCTTCGAGCTTCGACATCCGCTCCGCCCGTTCCCAGCTGAGCGGCCAGAAGTCGAAGCCGATGCCGTTCACGATAAACGACAGCGCGGCCGCTTCCCCTTGCGGATTCGCCGGAATAAAGAAAAAGTCGAGATCGGACCGCTCCGTCGCCGTCCCGTCGAGATAAGAGCCGTAATACGCCGCGATCGCGATGTCGTCGGCATAATCCCGACGGATACGGTCGATCAGCGCCGAAGAAACGTCGAATACGTTGAACTTGTCCATACCTGAGATTCCCCCATTATCCGCCCGCTCCGGAAAAAGCGGACTTTTATTGTTCATCCTAGCATTTCGGGGAACGCAGAAGCAAAATTCGTGCCGAAACGCAAAAAGGATGCCGGGTTTTCCGACATCCTTGCTGCGACAGGTCTGTTCAAGCCGGTGCCAAGTGTTGAACCTTTTACCGGCATTTACGGATGACAAGACGTGTCGTGAAAAAAATTACGAAGCTTTTTTCTGCTGCTGCTTGAGGGTATCCACTTTGACGCGCAGGACGGACGTATCTTTTTCGCCGGCCGCGTTTTTCAGCACGGCTTTGTAAGCGTAGACGCCCGGTTCTTTGCCTGTCACGTTCGTCACGGCGCGTTGTGCGCCCGGCGTTGCCGCAGTCAGGCTCTGCTTGTCGATCAGCTTGCCGTTCTCGTACAGTTCGTACTCCGAAGCATTCGTTCCCCACCACAGGTTCATCGTGACCGTGTAGCTGCCGTCGCCGTCCCAGTTGTCGCTCGACAGAACCGCTTCGCCCGGCGAAGCGTCCGTGACTTTGACTTTCAACTGTTCGCTTTTGCTCGTACCGAAGCGGTTGGTCAGTTCGATCACGTAGTTGTACGTGCCGTTCGTTTTGCCCGTGACCGGAACGCTCAACTGCTGGGCGTTCGGGGAAGCGTCCTTCAGTTTGCCTTCCGAGATCACTTTGCCTTCTTCGTACAGCTTGTACGAAGTGGCGTTGTTGCCCCACCACAGGTTCATGGTCACGTTGTAGCTTCCGTCTCTCAATCCGTTGTCCTGGCCGTTATCGTCCGCCAGAACCGGCTTGGCCGGAGCGGCCGTTGCCGGACCGTCGGTCGGCTGTTCGACCGGAGGCTCTTCCACCGGCGGTTCTTCGACCGGAGGTTCAACCACAACAGCTGCTTTGACGATGTCCGAAGCGCCGCGCGGCTTGAGTTGGAACACGCCGCGGAAGATCGCGGACACGCCCGTCACGTCCAGCTTGTCGCCTTCGGCGAAAGCGAATTGATCCTGCGTCAGGCCGGTACGGCCGTCGACGCGAACGCGCGTCGTGCCGTTGTCCGACACGGCGTCGAATTCAAACGTGCCGGCCGGAGTGGCCGCCGCGAGATTCGATACCGTCACGTTTTTCAGTTGGATCAGTTGGCCCTGATTGGCATCCGTCGCGGCGGCAGCCACGACAGGAGCCGGTACGTCGGCCGTTCCGATCTTCTCGATCGCGACCGGAGTCACCAGTTCAAGCTCCGTGTTGTACAGCGCGAGCGGCGCCGTTACGCGGATCTTGTCACCCTGGCGAAAGCCGCCCTCGCTCTGGTAGACGTAGATGCCGCCTGTTGCGTCCTGCAGGTAGAACGCCTGGCCGCCGAAAGCGCCCGGCTCCGTCGTCGCGACGCCTTCAAGCGTCACGACCGTGCCTTCGGGCTGCGTGCGGGCCGAAGCGATCGTGCTCAGCTCGGGAATCTGGCTGCCCGGCTCTTCGTCTTCGATCGCCGGAAGAGGCTGCGCCGGCACGTTCGCAAGCGTCACGCTTTTCGTGATCAGGTTCGTGCCGTTCTGGCGCAGACGCAGGCTGGCCGCACCGGATGTGCCCGGCTTGATGCGGATGCCGAGATCGCGGTAAGCGTTACCCTTGGCATCGGCCGTTACGCTGAACGACTGGCTGTAGCCGTACGAAGCCGGCCATGTGCCGTCCGGATTCTGGATCATCGCGACCTGCGTGCCGCCGGTCGTGTAGATGCCGGCGCTGTAGCCGGACACCGTCGCGTTAGGCGCCAGGTTGCCGATTTGTACGCGAATCTGGAATTCCTGCGCGTTCGGCAGCTGATCCTGGTGGATCAGGCTGTATTCCGGCTGGGTAACCGTGACGGACGAGCCGTACGAACCCGGCTTGAACGTCGTAGGGTCCCACCATTTGTAGCCGGCTGCCGGAGCGGACCAAGGTTCCGCCTGCGGCTCGGTCGAAGCGGCCGGCGCTTCGAACGGCAGCAGCGGCGTCGGCTGGTCGAGCGTCAAGCCGTCGACCTGACTCAGGCTCGTGTAGCTCTCCTGGTTCGCCAACCAGTTGACCGTGTTCAGCAGCAGCTTCGCGTCGTCGACTTCTTTGAAGCCGTCGTACGTCGTTTTTTTGCTGCCCGTTTCTTCGCGCAGGTATTTCGGCGTCACGTCTTCGACCGGCGAAGAATCGCCGATGAATGCCGCTTTGCCGAGTCCCACTTTGGATACGGCCACGTAAGGGCCTTCTTCGATGCCGCCGCCGTTATAGACGCCCTGATCCACGGCGTTGCCCCACGCCGCGTTCGTTTTCGGCAGGTAGACGATGCCTTTGGCTTTGGTCGGGTCCATGATCGCAAGCGTCGAGCCTGCATGCATGGCGACGCCGTTTACGCCTTCCGTAATGCCGAACGCCTGGTTCGCGGCTACGATGTTGTTCGCCGTGATATCGCCCAGCGCGTTATAGCGGAACCGCACGCCGAAGTTTTCGCCGAGCCAGTCCGAGCTTTCGACCCCTTGCATCGCCGCGGAATTTTTCTCTTCCGCGCTCATGCCTTTGGCCGGATCTTCCCAGGCGCCGCGGCGGTAGCCGTTGATCGACTCCGAACCGTCCCAGCGGTTTTTGTTGCGGTCGGCGTTGTAATGGTCGCCGACGAAGAAAATGCTGCCGCCCTGCTGTACGTATTGCAGCATGGCCGCTTGTTCGCTTGTTTTGAACGGAATATTCGGTTCCGATACTACGAACACGTCATAATCCGCCAGATCGGCGTATGTAATCGGCGTCGTCTTGCGCAGTTCCTTGACATCGTAACCCTGGCCCGCGATTCCGTTGCCGAAATCGGAGAAGCCGCCGTCGATGACCCAATCCGCCGCGCCGGCCGTTTGGCCGTGCGTGTTGTCGAACAGAACTTTTTTGCCTGCGTTCTGGTTAACGACTTTTGCCGCGATGAAAGGTGCCGGATCGTTCGCCGTCTCGGCCGACGCCGGAACGGGAGTCAGCACACCGGTCTGAATAGATGCCACTACGGACAGTGCAAGTGCTGCCTTGATTCCTTTAGACTTCAAAAACGAAAACTTTCCCACTTAACCGCCTCCTGTTGGATCTGTTTTGAGAACATTTTTCGTAACTATCTGATTTTGGTATCAGACCGCTCGATTTCCATTCTAGCATGGGATTCCGCAGGAAAGTTCATCGTTTCGTAAAATTTGTGAGAAAAATTGTAAAAACTTCGTAAAACCGAACAATACCGCTTTTTTTGAGCGAAAGTTAGACAATAACCAATTCCGGTTCCGGCACGAATCCGAACTCGGCTTCCACTTTTTCCTGCACCAGCTTCACCAGATCCGTTATGTCTTCCGCCGTCGCCCCGCCGCGGTTCTGGATAATGTTGCCGTGATGGTCGGAGATCATCGCGCCGCCCCGCACCGTTCCGCGCAGCCCGATCCGGTCGACCAGCTTGCCCATCGGCTCGCCGATCGTATAGTTGTTTTTGAACACGGAGCCGCATGACGGGTAATCGAAATGCTTTTTGCCGCCGCGGTCGGTGATGACGTCCAGCAGTTCCTGACGCAGTTCGTATCCGGCCCGCGCCGCCGCGTTCAGCTCGTTCGTGTAATGGCGGAAATAATTCGGCAGCACCGACGTCGACAAATTTTTGGACTTGATCTTGGCGAACAGCTCGTCCGTCTGCTCCGGCGTCAGTTGGGGATCGACCGGCAGCTTGAGATCCGCGCCGACGACGATCCACGGCTTGCGCATAAACACCGACTTTTTGTAGCCGTATTCGCAGCCGGAGAGCGGCACGGAAATCAGGCCCCGTTCCGGGTGTTCCTTGTCGATCACGTACGCCGTCTCCAGCACGTCGCTGATCTGGTGGCTGAAATATTTCGCGTTCATGTAGACGCCCGCTCCGAGCGTGCCCGGCAGCAGGAACATGAAGTCGAACGAAGGAATGCCCGTGTACAGCCCGAACAGCGCCAGCAGCGTCATCGGCGTGCCCGCGGAGACGAACAGCCGGCCCGGCAGCAGCTTGAATTCGATATGTTCCTTGAGCGAAAAGAACAGCATGTCGTCGGACGGACGGTCCGGAAACAGCGTGTTGGAGCCCATGCCGAACAGAAACGGATCGAGTCCTTTGGACGTGGCGCCTTCGAGCATGGTCGACACTTCCTCGATCGTGTGCGGCAGCGCCAGATGGCGGGCTTCCCCGCCGATTTCGTAGGTCGAATGGACGGACAGGCTCGTGCCTGTACGGCACAGGCGTTCAAACGTTTGGTTTTGCGAAGTCATATTGCGTAACTCTCCTCTTGGCGTTCTTCGGATTGGAAGCTGTGATGGATGTTCTTATTATAAAATTCCCGCGGCGAATCTTGGGGAATCGATTGACGAATGACGATAAAACGTCTAAAATTTTAAGTTGCACGCAAGCATCCTACAGGAAGCGGCGGCAAAAATCAATGAAATCCCAGGTGATCATAAATGGAAAACCCAACTTACCGCATTTTGCTTTTCTATAAATTCGTTCAAATCGACCAACCGGAAGAGTTTGCGGCCGCGCATCTGCAATACTGCAAAGACCTCGGCGTCAAAGGACGGATCCTTATCGCCGGCGAAGGCATCAACGGCACGCTGTCCGGCACGCACGAGCAGACCGAGCAGTATATGCAGGACCTGCTGGCCGACGCCCGCTTCGAAGGTACCGTGTTCAAGATCGACGAATCGGAAAATCATGCGTTCAAAAAATTGTTCGTCCGCTACAAAGAAGAACTCGTCACGTTCCGCTACGACAAAGAGCTTGACCCGAACGTAACGTCCGGCAAGCGCCTGTCCCCGAAACAATTTCACGAACAGCTTCAGCGCGACGACGTGATCGTGCTCGACGGCCGGACCGACTACGAATACGATCTGGGCCATTTCCGCAACGCGATTCGCCCGAACATCGATTCGTTCCGCGAGTTCCCGGAATGGATTCGCGAAAACATGGCCGAGCACAAAGACAAAACGATTCTGACCTACTGCACGGGCGGGATCCGCTGCGAAAAGTTGACCGGCTTCATGCTCGAAGAAGGCTTTGCGGACGTCGCGCAGCTCGAAGGCGGCATCGTCTCCTACGGCAAGGACGAAGAAGTCCGGGGCGATCTGTTCGACGGCAAATGCTACGTGTTCGACGAGCGCATCTCGGTCCCGATCAACCAGGTGGACCCGAGCATCGTCGGCAGATGTTACCACTGCGACGAGCCGACCGACGTGTACGTCAACTGCCCGGTCTGCAACCTCCAGCATCTGGTGTGCGAATCGTGCGCCGACGAACACAGCCATTACTGCTCGGACGAGTGCAAAGAGTCCGTAGCGGCGGTGTAAAAAGTTTCTCGGGTGCGAGTTGTATACGTTGGAGGCGCTGCGGGGCGGGGGAGCTGTCGATCGCTCTCCGCTGCGCCGCTCCTTATCGCAATAAACGTAAAAAGCGCAGGCTGCGGCCAACGCTCAGAAAAAAGGCTCTATCCGAGAAGCAAGACGCTCGGGCAGAGCTTTTTTTATTTCCTAAGACCTGTTCTTCCGCGGTGCAGGGACGCTGCGTGACGAAACGTTCGTCAATCGCGCGGATAGTTCACGGCCATGATGTCCATGAAAGGGACTTTGCGGGTCTCTTCGCCTTGCTCGACGTGCACTCTTCCGGTTCTCGGGTCCATCTTGACGATCAAACCCCGAACCGCTTCCGTTACTCCCCAGACCGTCAATTCCACAACGGATTTCTCCTGGTAGGCCTCAGTCAGTTGATTCCCTATTTCTTCCAGAACAAACTCGTCGCGGGTCGGCCGCTTTGCTACTTTTCCTTTTGCCAAACCGCTTCCTCCTTGCCTTGCGCGTGATTTGTTAATTATACCATCTTTATTTGTCAAAATCGCGTCAAAAAGCGAAATTGATTGAACAATTTACGTACATATGTTCTTAATCGGAATTCGGGCGGGAAAAATGAACCTTTGCGGGCGAAAACAAAAAGCCCCGACGCGATCGGGCAGACGGACGCGCATCTGCGGAAGCGATCGAATCGGGGAGAAGTTCGTGTGTGTAAAAGAGCAGGAGACGGATTAGAGCGCGGCCTGGCCTGCCGGAATGGCGATATCGGCCAAAATCTCGTACGAATGCAGCCGTTCGGCGTGATCGTAGATGCCGCTCGTCACGATCAGCTCATCGGCCTGCGTGCGCTCCATGAGCTGGTGCAGGCGGCGTTCGACCGTCTCGCGGTCGCCGACGATCGAAGATTCCATCCGCTTGCGCACGGCGGACAGCTCAAGCGGATCGAGCTGCGCGGACAGGTCGGCCGGCGGCTGGATTTTGCCCGGGCGGCCGCGGGTCAGCGCGATGACCTGCTGCTGCATCGTCGTCGACAGGAATTCGGCTCTCTCCTGCGTATCCGCGGCGATGACCGATACGCCCAGCATGACGTACGGCTTATCCAGCGTCTTGGAAGGACGGAACGTGCTGCGGTACGCTTCGATCGCCCGGTCGAGGTAGTCCGGCGAGAAATGCCCGGCGAACGCGAACGGAAGGCCCTGATAAGCGGCCAGGCGCGCGCTGAAATCGCTGGAGCCGAGCAGCCAGATCGGAATGTCCAGCCCTTCGCCCGGCACGGCGCGGATCGGCGCATGGTACGACGTCTTCGAAGCGTCGAAAAAGCTGCGCAGTTCTTCCAGCAGGTCCGGGAAATCTTCCCCGCTGTTGAGGTCGCGCCGCAGCGCGAGCGAAGTGCGGCGGTCGCTGCCCGGCGCGCGGCCGAGACCGAGGTCGATCCGGCCCGGATACATCGATTCCAGCGTGCCGAACTGTTCGGCGATGACGAGCGGCGCATGGTTCGGCAGCATGATGCCGCCCGCGCCGAGCCGGATCGTCGACGTGCCGGCGGCCAGATAGCCGATTACGACCGACGTGGCGGAGCTTGCGACGCCCGGCATATTATGATGTTCCGCGACCCAGTAGCGGTGATAGCCCCATTTCTCGGCGTGCTGCGCCAGATTCAGGCTGTCGCGGAACGCGTCGGCCGCCGTCTGCCCTTCGAGAATCTGGGACAGATCGAGCACGGAGATCGGGATCTCCCCGATCTGCCGGACTTTGCGGTCTTCTGCTCCGCGAACAGGTTCTTGCGATTGACTCATATCGATCTCTCCTTATGGGTGTAGTTTGACTGGGTGTAGGTTGACGTCGGAGGGCGGAGCGCAGTCTTAACGCCGCGCTTCCGCGCCGCCGTCGGAGCTTTGCTTTTTGTACAGGCGATCGAGCTTCGGTTCAAGCAGCCAACCGAGGCGCGCGCGCACGAAGTCGGAAGACAGCGCCGCCGCCAGCAGAACGCCGAGCGGAATGAGCAGCAGCATCCACGACGCTTCGCCGTACGTCTCGTAGAAGCCGGAAGCGATCAGTCCTTTGACGAGAAAACCGTGCAGCAGGTACGCGTACAGCGTGTTGCGGCCGAGTGCGGACAGCACCGGAACGTTCCGGCCCGTCATGAGAATCATCACCGCTCCGCCGATCAGCACCGCCGCCGCGTAAGCGCCGACCCGGTAAAGGCCCGCGCTCCATTCGGGATGATCCAGCGCCCGGTACGGCAGGCTGCCGTAGAACCATTCGGCGCGGAAGTCCTGTCCATAGTTTACCATAACGAAAGCCGACGCACCGAGCACGACCGCCGAGATCCCTTTGAGGAGAGGCGTGCGCAGACGGTCGATATGCGTTTTATCCAGATAATAGCCGGCCAGGAAAAACGGGAAAAAGACGATCGTGCGCGAAATGCTCGCATAATACTGCGCGTCCGCCGCGTAACCGGCCAGAATCGCGATCGCAAGCGAAATCGGCAGCGCCCAGCGGATTTTGACCGCGTAAGGCAGCAGCATTTTCCAGATGATCATGCTGAAGATGAACCACATGAGCCAATACGGAGTAAAATACGAGAACCGCAGCGTCGGCGAACCCATGACGAAATAATCGAACAGCGAATACAGACTTTCGAAAATCAGGTACGGCACGATGAGCGAACCGACCACTTTGATCCGGTAATCGCCGCTCGTGATCTTTTTGCAGAAAAAGCCCGAGATCAGCACGAACAGCGGAATATGGAACGAATAGATGAGCAGGTACAGCGGGCGGAAACGGTCGCTGCCGCTGAGCGGTTCAATCAGATGGCCGACCGCGACCAGCGCGATCAGCAGAACTTTCAGGTTGTCAAAATAAGCGTCGCGTCGAGCCATGGTGCCCCTCCTTCATCAAGCATGCGAAGTGTTCGGCCGACGGTGGACCGGCTTTCGTTGCTTGGGGTCCTTATACCCGCCGTTTTCGGTCATGAACCGTTTGTGGGTGCAAACGCGCGGCTTCGGCTCGCTGCTCCTACCCTTGCTTCGACGGATGCAATCGCGATCGGCGGCTTTTTCGCGGGAGCAGATCGCTTTTTTTGAAAAAAGCAAAACCTTTTGCCGTTCCCGGCTGTCCAATCGGTGAACGCTATCCCAACAAGGAGTGAATGCCTTTGAATTCCCCTGCCACACGGGCCGCTTTCGACGAACGCGTTCGGCGGGCGGCCGAAGGCGACGCCTCGGCGTTCGCCGAGCTGATCGTCGCCGAACGTGCCCGAATGCTGCGGGTCGCCGGCTATTACGTGCGCGGCGCCGCCGATGCCGAAGACGCGGTGCAGGAAGCGATCTGCCGCGCTTTTACCGCGCTGCCCGCGCTGGAGCACCCGAACTATTTTCGCACATGGCTGATTCGTATCGTCATCAACGTCTCGCTGGGCCTGCTCAAAAGCAGCCGCCGAACGGTAGCGACGGGCGGTGCCGAAGCGAACACGCTGGCCGCCCCGCGCGAAGAGACCGACCGGCGGCTCGACCTGATGCAGGCGCTGTCGGTTCTGCCGCCCAAATATCGCACCGTCATCCGGTTGAAATACATGCACGATCTCAAATTGACGGATATCGCCGAACTGCTGGAACTGCCGCTCGGCACGGTGAAGACGTATCAACATAAAGGACTGACGCTGCTGCGCGAACAATACCGGAGCGAGATCGAAGATCGCCGGCGTGCCCGGGCACGGCTGGAAAACGATCGCGCCGCACGGGAGGAGACGGAAATGGAACTGGAATCGGAACTGGAATCGGAATTGTATGGTCTGCTGCATCAATGGAGAGAACGCGCCCAGGCTTTGACCCAGCGGCACTTCGCCGCTGCGGAAACCGAGCTGGCTCCGTTTATCGAAGACGCGTTCCCCCGCGACGGCGCCGCCAGCGAACTGCTGTTCATCCGGACGAAGCCCGGCACCGATACGGGTATCTCCGTGACGCTGACGCCGGACGGCGATCTGATCGATTACGCGGCCGATCCCCGGCTGTACGACGAAGCCAAGCGGCAGGCGCGCCTGAAACCGGACGAACTGCTGGAGATCGGTGAACGTTTCGTGCGGGATCATTATCCCGACGCGTTCGAGCGGTTCAACGGCCCGGAAATCGAAGACCGCGGCGACCGCCTCTTCTTCACGTTCAGCCAGCAGGCCGCCGGAATGCCTCTGCCCCGTTCGGGATTCTGGATCGACCTGCACCGCGCCGGATTCGTGACGGGATTCAAATATTTCGGCGCGAGAGCGGAGCCTGCTCTGTCGGATGGGCTGTTAACGCCCGAACAGGTGCTGGAGCAGATCGACCGGGAGCTGGAGCTGAACCTGCATTTCATGACGCTGCACGAAGAAGTGCATGTGCCGGGCGACAACCGGCTGCATCTGGTCTATATGCCGAATCCGTATCTGACCCATCGTTCCGCGCTGCTTCCGAGCTCACAGCCGGCGCGGCCTGGGGCAGGCGATTTGCCTGCCGCGGACATCCCTGACCCATGCGCGGGAAGCCGCGAACCGATCGCGGACTTTATGCGCCGCGGCGTTCGGACGGCGCTTCCCGATCCGGCAGACCTGCCGGAAACGTTGGGCATTCGGGAAGCCGACTACGAATTGTTGCGCGAACAAACGACCGGCCGCGAGAAAACGGTCGTGTACCGCCGCCGGGACGAAGGCAAGCCTGTGGGCGAACATGGCGGAACGGCCGAAAGCGTCAAACCGTATACGCTGGACGATTATATGCGCGAACGCCTGGAAGGAACGGTCAAACTCCGGTTCGATACGGTCAGCGGCCGGCTCCGCGGACTGATGAACCTGCACGAAGAAGTCGGCGAATTGGACCTAAGCGACGATGCCTGCCTTGAGCTTGCGCTGACGCTGCTGCATGCGGCCGATCCGCTGCTGTTTCCGTATTTGCGGCTGAATGCGTCCGATGAACCTGATGAACCTGATGGACCTGACGGATCTGATGAATCTGAAGCATCCGACGTCCCTGACGGAGCTGATGGACCTGACAAGTCTGAAGCGGCACCTCCGGCCCGGCGCCGAACGGCGGCTTTCATTTTCTCCGTGTGCAAAAACGGCGTACCGGGATTTTTCCATCAGGTGTCGATCAACGTGAATCGAACGACGGGGCGCGTCACCCTTTATATGGATGCCGATCTGGACACGGCCGAGCTGGAATCGCTGCCGCTCGTCCCTTCCTTGTCCGCGGACGAAGCCAAGCGCCGGCTGCTGGCCGCGCTCGAACCGCGCCTGACGTGGGCGACGGTCTACCCGGACGACGATTCCGGCGAAAAGCGCGACGAACTTCGTTACGCGCTCGTCGACCGGAAATCGGGCCGCGGCATTCGGTTGATCGACGCGCATACGGGCCAGATCGTGACGGACAAAAACTAACCGCTTCTATATGGACAGATAGACAGATGGAAACCAGACAGACGCGAGAGACAGACAGCCAAATGCAAGACGAGGTCAGCCAAACTTAAGATGTGGGCAGCCAAGTGCAAGATGCGGTCAGCCAAATGCAAGGCTCAGGCAGCCGCGCGGCGGCGCTCCGTTAAATTGCCTGGAAATTGCCTGGACCGGCTTCCCAGAGCGCCTGCCGATTCCGCGCGAACAGCCCGCCTTCTTCGCGAAGGCGGGCTGTTCCGGTGAAGCCGAGTTTTTTTCCTATCCTATCCTGTCTTATCCTATTCCGTTTCTATCCTATGCGTTCCTATCCTGTACCTTCCTATCCTATCCGTTCCGCGCCGTGCGTCCGGTCCGCGTCTCTATTCCGCCTGCACGCCGCGTCTGCGCAGCGTACCGAGAATTCGAAAGATTTGTCCGCGGTGATGGGCTTCGTGTTCAATCAGATGGTACACGATCCACTCCGGCGTCACGTCGTATTCGTCCGGCAGGCTGCGGAACGTCCGCCAGTCGCGCAGATCGACCGAACGGAACTTATGCAGAAAATCGCTTCGGACCGCGGCCAGCCGATTCAGGTGATGCTCCAGGCTTTCGCCCGCGGGCGAATGGATCTCTCCGAATTCGTTGCGCGCGCCCCGCGGAAACCAGACTTCCAGTTCCGGGTCCAGCCGATCCTGCTGCAGCAGGTCGAAATGCAGCCAGCTCGTCTCCACTTCCGCGATATGGTACAGCAGCGAACCGACCGTCGACGGATTGCCTTCCAGCTCCTCGTCGAGTTCTTCCTGCGTGGTGCCCTGCAATTTTTGCAGCAGCTCGCGGCGGACGTCTTCCATCATCCACAGCTGGCGCCCGATTTCTTCCGGATAGCCGGGCAGTGCGGAAATATGCAGCTTTTGCTGTTCCATGCTTGCCTTCCTCCCTGTCTAATCGAATAGGCCCATGCTCAAATAGCGCTCGCCGGTATCCGGCGCGATGCAGACGACTTTTTTGCCCGGACCGAGCCGCTTGGCGATCCGCATGGCCGCATGGACCGAAGCGCCCGACGACGGACCGAGCAGCATGCCTTCGAGCCGGGCCAGGTCGCGCATCGTGCCCAGCGCTTCGTCGTCCTGAATACGGATAATCTCGTCGTACACGCCGGTGTTCAAGATCGCAGGCACGAAGCCGGGACTCGTCCCGACCAGCTTGTGCGGACCCGGCACGCCGCCGGATAGAACAGGCGAGCCTTCCGGTTCGACCACCGCGATATGCAGGTCCGGCAGCGCGGCGCGCAGCGTCTCTCCCGTGCCGGTGATCGTCCCTCCCGTTCCCGCCGTCGCAACGAATGCGTCCAGAACTCCTTCGGTCTGCTCCAAAATCTCCAGCGCGGTCGTGCCCCGGTGTGCGTTCGGATTGGCCGGATTTTCGAACTGCTGCGGGATATAGCTGCCGGGAATCGAACGCTGCAGCTCAAGCGCTTTGGCGATCGCGCCGGGCATCCGCTCGGCGCTCGGTGTCAGCACCACTTCGGCGCCGTACGCTTTGAGCAGGTTGATCCGCTCGCGCGACATATTGTCCGGCATGATCAGGATCGCGCGGTAGCCGCGGGCCGCGGCGATCATCGCCAGACCGATGCCGGTATTGCCGCTCGTCGGTTCGATCAGCGTGCTGCCGGGGCCGAGCCGACCGGCTTGCTCCGCCGCTTCGATCAAGCCGCGCGCGGCGCGGTCTTTGACGCTGCCCGACGGATTGAAATATTCCAGCTTCACGTAAATGTCCGCCGCGTTCGCCGGAGCCGTCCGGCCGAGGCGCACCAGCGGCGTACGGCCGATCAGGTCGACGATGCTGTCGACCACGCGGGGATGTGCGCTGCCGGGTCCGAGCCGGCTTCGCCCCCCGCCAGGATGGACTTCAAAAGGATGGGTCATCGGGATGCTCCTTTCCGTTTGCTTTTCTTGTGCGTTCTTGCCATACCGCCAAACCCAGTATACCGCAAAACCCATCCTGCCCATACGCCAAAAGATCCGGACCGGGTCGAGCTCGTATCGAACCGCAGCGCGAAAACGCAAAAAAAGGAACGGCCGAAGCCGTTCCTCTACAATCTTCTTACGTCCTAACCGCCATATTTATAGCTGTATCCATAACTATAAATATAAGTGTAACGATAAATCTGGCCCGGCAAAATTCGCTGTCGCAGCCTGCACCAACACGAAACCGTGCAGCCGGCGGCAATAAGTGCGAATTTACAGTTATTTCGACGAAAAACACTCCTTTTCGCCAAATAACTGCGCCACAACACTTAATCCGCTTTTTTGACGGCTCAAAGAAAGATTTCGGCCAAAATAACTGTCGTAGCGCACTTATTCCCGCAGCATCCGATAACCCGGCAAAATAACTGTCGCAGCGCACTTATTTTCCATGGCAAACTACGCTGCGGCCGGGCTGTCATCGGCTTTTCGGCTTGTCCCAGGCTTATCCTAGCCTTGTCCTAGTCCTACTCCTCGGCTTGTCACCGAGTTGTTATCGCCTTATCGCGGACTTAATCCCCGCCTTATTGCTCCGAAGCCAAGCCGCGCAGCACGAATCCGTACGTGTACGTGCGGTCCGCAGGCAGCGTGAACTCTTCATGCGTGAGCGCCTGCCAGCTGTCGTCGCCGCCGACGCCCATCTGGCGATGGTTGACTCTCAGCACGGTGCGATCCGACTTCGGCAGCTTGTACCCGTGGTCGTGGGCTTCCAGCGTCTCCGGCGTATACGGCAGCGCGTTCAGTTCGACTTCCGGCGAACCTTCCACACGCAGGCCGATGCCGTTCGATCCGGTCAGCTCCGCCCAGCGCACGCCGGTCTTGTTGCCCGCTTCCTGCGGACGCAGGTACGGCGTGAGCTGCTGGGACACGAGTCCCGAGTAGAGGCCCAGACGCGCTCCGGCATGGCGATCCCAATAGTTCTCGTGCGGTCCGCGGCCGTACCATTTCAACTGTTCCAGCGTTCCGTCCAGTTCCAGCAGCACGCCGATTTCCGGAATTTCCGGCAGGCCCGCTCCCGGCTTCAGCGTCATCGACACGCCGATCTCGCCCGAAGGCTGAACGTTGTAGCTCAGTACCGCTTCCGAGACCGGCGACGTCGGCAGTTCCAGCACCGCTTCGACCGTCACGCCGCTGCCTTCGCCCGATACGTTCAGGCTGCGCAGGGTGCGATTCTGGCCCGCTTCGCGCCAGATGCCGCTGCGTTCGTCCAGCTTGTTGCCGCGGTCGTTGTCGGTCAGCGCGCGCCAGAAGTTCGGGCGCAGCGGAGACAGCAGCAGTTCCTGTCCGCCGATCCGCAGCGAAGACAGATCGCCGCTCTGCTTGTCGAACACGACCGAGAATCCGTCGCCGGATACGGTCAGCTTCGCGCCGTCTTCGTCCGATTGCAGCGGCGTTCCCGCGAACGTGCCCGCAGCTTCTACGGACGGCGCTTCTGCGCCAGCCTGCGCCGGAAGCACGAATTGTCCGAAAGCGACTTCATGCCCTTTGTCCGCCCAGAACCGGTCTTCCTGTTCGACGAACGTCAGCGTCAGCGTGTATTCGCCCTGCTGCGTCGGCAGCGTGAACGGCACTTCGATCTCCGTGGATTCGCCCGCCGCGAGCTGCAGCGGCAGCGTGCCGCGTTCGACGACTTCGCCGCCGCGCGCCGTTTCCCAGGCGAGCTTGTAACGGTTCAGGTCGGTGAACAGGAAATCGTTCGTGATACGAACTTTGCCCTGCGCCAGATCGGCCGCTTCGAAGCGTACGTTCTGGTAGCAGCCTTTGATCTCGTCCAATTTGGGCGATACGGTCCGATCCGCGAAGATCAGGCCGTCGCCGCAGAACGTGCCGTCGTGCGGCGATTCGCCGAAGTCTCCGCCGTAGGCGAGGTATTCGACGCCGTCGGCCGTGCGGGTACGGATAGCCTGGTCGATCCAGTCCCAGATAAATCCGCCCTGCAGCACCGGATATTTGTACGTCAGGTCCGTATATTTGAACAGGTTTCCGCAGGAATTGCCCATCGCGTGGCTGTATTCGCACAGGATGAACGGCTTTTTCGGATCTTCCTGGGCGTATTTCTCCACGTTTTGCGGCGTCGTGTACATATGGCTTTCGATATCGGTCGCTTCTTCCCATTTGCGCGCATGGAACGTGCCTTCATAATGCACCAGGCGGGTCTTGTCGACCGCGCGGAAGAAATTCGCCATATGCACGAAGTTGTCGCCGCCCCACGATTCGTTGCCGAGCGACCAGATGATGATCGACGCGTGATTTTTGTCCCGCTGATACATCGAGTTGGCCCGGTCGAGCACGTTGGCGCGCCAGTGCGGCTTGCTGCCCGGTACCGTATGCTCGGCTTCATCGAGCTGGCCGTATTCCCAGCTGCCGTGCGTCTCCAGATTCGTCTCGTCGATCACGTACAGGCCGTGTTCGTCGCACAGTTCGTACCAGCGCGTCTGGTTCGGATAATGGGACGTGCGGACCGCGTTGATATTGTAGGCTTTCATCAGCTTGATGTCGGCGACCATCTCTTCTTCCGTGACCGCGCGGCCTTTATCGGCGCTGAACTCGTGGCGGTTGACGCCTTTGAACACGATGCGTTTGCCGTTGATCTTCATCACGCCGTCGTGGATCGCAAAATGGCGGAATCCGACGCGCAGCGTAACGGCTTCGACTTCGCCCTGTTCGTCGGACAACGACAGCACGAGCGTGTACAGGTTCGGCGCTTCGGCGGACCACTGCGCAGGCTTCGTGACCGCGGCCGACAAGTCGGCGGCGTACAGCGTGTCCTTCAGAATCTCGACTTCACTCGTCATGCGCGCCGTCACTTCGCGTCCCGACGCGTCGAGCAGACGCGCTTCGAGGCGGTAGACGCCCGCTTTTTTGCCGAGCGGATTGCCGATCTGAACACCCACTTTCAGATGTCCGTGCTCGAAGTTCTCGTCCAATTCCGCCGTCGTCAGCACGTCCGCGATTTGGACTTTCGGCTTGCTGTACAGGAACACGTCGCGGAAAATACCGCTCATGCGCCAGAAATCCTGGTCTTCCAGCCAGCTTGCGTCGCACCAGTGGTACACCTGCACAGCCAGTTTGTTTTCGCCTTTTTGCAAATAGGGAGTGAGCAGGAAGTCGGCCGGCGTGAACGTGTCTTCGCTGTAACCGACCAGATCGCCGTTGACCCAGACGTAGAAGCAGGCCTCTACGCCCTGGAAGCTGATGTAGACCGGATCTTCTTCCCAGTTCTCCGGCACGGTAAACGTGCGGACGTAGGAACCGACAGGATTGAACTCGGTCGGTGCGAACGGAGGCTGGATCTTCTCGCGCTCTTCCCACGGGTAGCGGACGTTCGTGTAATGCGGATAATCGTACCCGTGCAGCTGCCAATGGGCAGGCACCGGAATATCGTTCCAGTCCGACGTATCGTAACCGGTTTCATAAAAAGTCTGCGGCCGGTCGGCCGGTTTGTCCACATGATGGAACTTCCACGTTCCGTTCAGCGATTGCACGCGGCTGGAACCGCTTACGGCATTCAGCGCTTCTTCGGCCGATGCGTACGGAGTCAGGCTCGCGTGAGCGTCCAGACGATTCAGTTGGAAAATTTCAGGATTGTTATTCCATTCCGGATACCCGTTTTCGGGAGCGGTATATTTATACTTTTTAAACATATTCTCTTCACCTCGCCTGCATAATGAAAACCTTTTCTGCTTTTGAAACCGTTCTCTCACGATTCAGTGTACACTGTTGCCGGGGGAAAAGAAAAGCCTGCTTCGAAAGTGCGCGTCTTTCTTTTTGATCGAAAACGTAATCGGAATATCTAAAAAGAGATTATAATTCCTTATTCTTATACGTTAAATAAAAAATAATGGTCAATCCCTGTAGAATAAACATAGTCTGAATTGTATAAAATATAGATTTCGGTATTTTTTTTATATGTTTTACGTTCGCAAGCTTGCGTTTCGTTCTTTTGCGGACCGGATTAAGGCTTTTGGGTGCAAAAAAAAGCGGGCGGACGCCTAGGCGCCCTGCCCGCTTCATAGGTGAGACTTGGGTGACTCTTGGAAACGATCGGTTCTAGCGGCTCAGCCTTCGAACCGGACCACGAAGTAATTCTTTTTGCCGCGGCGCAGCACGAGCGTCTTGCCGTGCAGGCGGTCTTCGGCGCCGATGACCGTCTCGATCGACGTGCGCTTTTCCCCGTTGACGGATACCGCTCCGCTTTGGATGTCTTTGCGCGCTTGTCCTTTGGACGGTGCTGCACCCGCTTCGACCAGCAGGTCGATCAGCAGCGGTTCGGACGAAGCGTCGACGGTCGTCGTCGGCATGTCCGCCAGCGCTTCGGCCAGGTCGGATTCGCTGAGCTCGGCAAAGCTGCCGGAGAACAGGGCGGCCGTAATCTTCTCGGCGCTTGCGACGGCTTCTTCGCCGTGCACGAGCGTCGTCACGCGGCGGGCCAGCTCACGCTGCGCTTCGCGTCTCTCCGGCGCCTTGAGATGTTCGCTCTCAAGCGCTTCGATCTCTGCGCGGCTCAGGAACGTGAAGTATTTGAGGAACTTGATTACGTCCGCGTCGTCCGTGTTGATCCAGAACTGGTAAAACGCGTACGCGCTCGTCTTGCTGCGGTCGAGCCAGATCGCGCCGGATTCGGACTTGCCGAACTTTTTGCCGTCGCTTTTGGTTACGAGGGGCATTGTCATGCCGAACGCGCCTTCGCCGCCCGTTTTGCCGATCAAGTCCAGACCCGCGGTGATGTTGCCCCACTGGTCGCTTCCGCCGAGCTGCAGCGAGCAGCCTTCGTCTTCGAACAGGCGCTGGAAATCGTACGCCTGAAGTATCATGTACGAAAATTCGGTGAACGAGATGCCGTGCTGCAGGCGGGAATCGACGGAGTCTTTGGCCAGCATGTAGTTGACGGTAAAGTTCTTGCCGACGTCGCGCAGGAAGTCGATCATGCCGATCGGGCCGAGCCAGTCGTAGTTGCTGACCATCTTCGCCGGCACTTCGGCTCCGCCGTCGCCGAAGTCGAGGAAGCGCGACAGCTGGTTTTGCAGCTTCAGCGTCCATTCGGCGACCGTGTCGGCCGTATTGAGCGAACGTTCGGTCGAACGGCCGCTCGGATCGCCGATCATGCCAGTGCCGCCGCCCACGAGGGCGATCGGACGGTGTCCGGCCTGCTGGAAGCGGCGCATCGTCAGGACCGGCAGCAGATGCCCGATATGCAGGCTGTCCGCCGTCGGGTCGAATCCGTTGTAGAGCGTGACGCTTTCGCTGCTCAGCTTCTGCTGAAGTTCCTCGCGGTGCGTCACCTGGTAGATCAAGCCTCTGTATTCCAGGTCGTCCAACAGGGCGTTATTCTCGATCGGGGTGTGTTCGGTGCTCATGATCGTATCCTCCTTCAAAATGGGAAAAAATAAAAAAGACCCGGCCTGCTGCATTTCTGCAGGGACGAGTCTTAATCGCGGTACCACCCTGATTGGAAAGGCGCCTGCATATATACCGCAAGCGCGTCTCCCTCTCATAAAGTCCGATAACGGGGACGAGTCCGTCCTGTTCCTTCCGCAGATCGCGGGTTCGGTAACGGGAAGCTCCGGGACGTAATTGACGTTCGTTCGTCTATCGGCTCGCACCAACCGCCGATTCTCTGAAAGTACGGGTTCGAACGCTACTGGATTCCCTTCAAAGCTTGTTATGACGCTCCGCAGGCCGGAGACTTGCTGATTCACTTTATAACATGGCCGAAGAAGCCGTGTCAAATTCCTTTTTTTCGAAAACGATTTTAAATATATTTAACATAGAGTTTACATACCCTTTGATTTAAAAAAATCCCGTGTGATACAATGGCTCAGGATCGATCATACTTCTAGGGGGAATACAACGTAATGAATTGGAAAAAGACGAGTGTCGGGTTTGCGGCCGCAGCGCTGCTGTCCGCTCAAGTGCTGGGTACGGCAAATATCGCTTCGGCGGCGCCGGGCGAAGTGGAAGTCCATCTGCTGGGCATCAACGATCTGCACGGACAGTTGGATACCACTTCCACGGTTGCCGACAAACCGGCCGGAACCGCGCCGATTCTCGCTACATATTTGAACGAAGCGCGTGCCAAATACGCGAACACGCTCCTGTTCCATAACGGCGACTCCGTCGGCGCTTCCGCTCCGATCTCTTCGCTGGAACGCGACGAACCGACCATCGAATGGATGAACATGATGAAATTCGACGTCGGCTCGCTCGGCAACCATGAATTCGACCAGGGCATCGCGGCGCTCAAAGCGCAGCTCAACGGCGGACTCGATCCGAAAGACGGCATCGTGATGCACAAAGGCTCGGACTTCAAGTACGTGAACGCGAACGTGATCGAAGAATCGACCGGCAAACCGCTGATCGACCCTTACGTCATCAAGGAAGTCGGCGGCGTGAAAATCGGCTTTATCGGTCTCGTCACCAAATCGACGCCGGCCAAAGTCTCTCCTGCCGGCACGGCGGGCGTACGCTTCCTGAGCGTCGAAGAAGAAGTCGCGGCGGTCAACAAATACGCCAAAGAACTTCAGGATCAAGGCGTAGAGACGATCATCGTGCTCGCCCACGATCCGGCTTCCACCAAAGAAGGCGTAACGACCGGCGAAGCGGCCGATCTGGCAAAAGCGCTGCCGGCCAACTCCCCGATCGACGTCATCGTCGCCGGCGACAACCACGCGCTGGCCAACGGCGAAGTCAATGGCAAGCTGATCGTGCAGGCTTACTCGTACGGTACCGCTTTTGAAGACATCAAGCTGATGATCGACGCGCAAACGGGCGACGTGACGCAGAAATCCGCTACCGTTACGACGACGTTCCAAGCCGGCGTGACACCGGACGCGAACTCTGTAGCCCTGCTTCAAAAATATCTGGACAAACATCCGGAGCTGACCAAGCCGGTCGGCGTTACCGACGGTTCCGTAACCCGTACGGACGCTTACAACAACGAAGCGGCGCTGGGCAACCTGATTGCCGACTCGATGCGTACGGCAAACTTCGGCGACAGCGCCGCGGCAGCCGACTTCGCGTTCATGAATCCGGGCGGCATCCGCGCCGACCTGCCAAAAGGCGACGTTACATTCGCCGATCTGGCGAAAATCCAGCCTTTCGGCAACACGCTCGTGAAGCTGACGCTGACCGGCGCGCAGGTGCAGGAACTGCTGCAGCAGCAGTGGGGCACGAACGCCGACGGTTCGCCGAACACTAAAACGCTGCAAATTTCCGGCCTGAAATACAAAGCCGACCTCAACAAGCCGGTTGCCGAGCGCGTAAGCGACCTGCAGCTGACAGACGGCACGCCGATCGATCCGGCCAAGTCCTACACGGCAGTCGTGAACAACTTCATGGCGGGCGGCGGCGACAACTATAAAGTGCTGACCAAAGCCAGCGCTTCGCTCGCGGGTCCGATCGACCTCGACGTGTTCTACAAGTACGTTGTCGACACTTTTGCCGGCAAAACGATCACAGCCAAAGTCGAAGGCCGCATCGTGAACATCCCGGCCAAAGGCGTGGAAGTTCCCGACTCCGACGGTCCGGTAACGGCTCCGTCACCGACGCCGGTACCTGTACCTACACCGGTACCGACGCCTGTTCCGACACCGGCGCCAACGCCTGCTCCGACGCCGACACCGGTACCTACGCCTGTACCGACACCTACACCTACGCCAACGCCGACACCTGTACCGGTGCCGTCGAACGACTTCGTGTCGCGTGCAAGCTTCGTGTCCGAGCTGGTTAAAGCGCTCGGCCTGAACAACGCTGCCGCAAGCGGCGCCGCGTTCACCGACGTGAACAAAAACGCGCCTTACGCCGATGCGATCGCCCAGGCATTCAAAGCTAACCTGATCAAAGGCGCAGGCGCAGGCAAGTTCAATCCGGACCGCTCCATCACCCGCGAAGAAATGGCGACGATTCTCGCTGCCGCACTGAAGCAAAAGCTTCCGACAGTGACCGAAAAGTATGTCCTGAGCCAGTTCGCAGACGCTTCGAACGTAGCTCCTTACGCGCGTATGGCGGTTGCCCAGCTCGTCCATGCCGGCATCTTGAGCCCCGGCGAACCCGGCAGCTTCCTGCCGAAAAACACCGTTCTGCCGGCCGAGATGAAATCGATCCTCGAAGCCGTTACGGCCGCTTCGGCTTCTTGATCCGCTGATCGGACCGAGCCGAATCCTTGGCTGTCCGACACGAAAGCCCCTCCCTTGCGGAGGGGCTTTTTTTGGCGGGTGCGGGGTTTTGCGGGTGGCGGGCGACAGGCGGCCGGTACGGTGGGCCTGCTTGTGGCCCCGGAGCTTTTTGACGCGGGCGGTGGGGCTTGCACAAAGAGCGTGCGCCGTTTTATAATGGTCGGCAAGAGCATAAGCTGATCGACCGGAGACGAAGCACGTCCCGACCGGTTCCCTTCGCGGGAACGCAGGTCGGGACTTTTCTTGCGCGGATTCATCGTCTTATGCCCCATTCCTGACTGCGGAGGGAAAACTTATGGATGTTGAATCGGCTTATGGCCGCTTTATGGACATGCACGCGCAGCAGCGGACAGCACAACGCCGGGACCGGCTGCTGCGCGAACAAGGGGACGCCGAAAAAGCTTTTTGCCAAAACGTCTGGTGGCCGCTTCGGGGCGGCTTCGACGGATTGCATCCCGAATACGAAGTGACCGACCGGCTCGGCGCGTCCCATTTTTACGATTTTGCCTGGATCGTCCCTCCGACTTATCTCCTGATCGAACTCAAAAGCTTCGGCTCGCACGTCTCGAACATGGACCGCCGCGGCTTTTGCCGACAGCTGAACCGGGAAACGTTTCTCAAAGCAATGGGTTTCGAGATGATTTGTTTTTCCGAAGACGACGTTCTCCACCATCCGGAATTAAGTCTCACGCTGCTGCGTATGGTGCTGGGACGACATGAAGGGCGTAGCGATGCGGGACTGGAAAGCCAAAGTCCGAGCGACACAAATCGAACGCTGTCTTATCGGCACCGGGAAGTGATCCGCCTGGCCTGCACGCTGGAACGCCCTCTCCGCCCGATCGACGTGCGCAGCCATCTGCGTATCGATCATCGCACGGCGGTCAACCTGCTGCGGTCCCTTTGCCAAAAAAACCTGTTCGAACCGCACACCGGCCCGCAAAACCGCCGTCTCGTCCGCTATGTGCTGCAGCCGGCGGCGGTGAAATTTTTGTGAGGAGAAATGGTGGAATGGACAGAACAGGCAAACTGACGCAGCATTAACAACTAAGTGCCCGTTGAGAACCGTGAAAACCGTTTCGGCGTTAACTTTATCGCTCAAAATACTGCCACGAGTGATATTAACTGCGTGAATCCAGCTATTTTCGACGCTTGATCCCGGAAATCGCAAATAGCTGCACAGATCCATCTATTTTCAAACTAATCTCAAGAAAAGCATGAAATGCAGCGGATTAGTTGGATTATCGCAGTTACTCGTGTAAAAGGCGTCTTTTTGGGCGAATTAGATGGATTGGCGGTTACTAATTAGGACCCCACCAGCGAGGTGCGGTAGCGTAACGCGCAGGTTAGTGAATCGAGGAGCGATTTGCCCTGTTTGATGAGCGCCGAAATCACGGAGCACAGCCGGGCAAATCGCTTCGCGCCCTGCTCGGTACGGAAGCAGCCCGAGACTTTGTGGTTCACTTTGGTCATGCGAATATCCCGTTCGGCCTGGTTGTTGTCAAACGGAACCCGGGCATCGAAAAGAAATTGGAGAATCGCCGATTTTTGCGCCTGCATTCGTTTGCCGAGATTGCTCGCTTTGGGAGGCTTCGCAGTCTTCTTACAAATATGTATACATCTTCTTTGCCCGTTCGTGCTTGTCATGCTCGACAATGCTTTGGCATTCGCGAAGCAAGTGAACTCCAAACAGCGCCTGTTCAAAGCGGTAGAGGGATGAAAAAATCAATTTATAAAGTTACCCAAATAAAGCCAATAAAGAATGCGGAAGTAAAGGAATACAGGATCGTATTGATTAGTACATAGTCATCCTTCCTGTGTAGAAAGTATACAACGACAATAAACGGTAGCAGAGTTAACAACATAAACAGAATCGTTTGGCTCTTTGGTGGCCCATAATAAAAAATAAAACCCTTTCCCATAGTTAATAAAAGTGTAATGAACAAGCTCAAAAACATTAGACCGCCGCAAATACTTAATATGGAAACTCCAATAAGTAAAAGAACCCTTAAAATGCTAATCACCTCCTCCACCTATTTTATAGTCGGAATAAATTATAAATAATTGAATAGAAAATCGATCAAATTATGAATATATTCCCACCCCCTTATTTATTGGTATTACTTTATTGATCGATTGGTGGATCGCTTGATCGGATCGTCATCTGATTGGATCGGTCGGTGGATTTTCCGCTCCAGCGAACCGCAAAAAGCGGCCCGCTCGAACGCGGCCCGCTTTCAATACTGCTGTTGCATTTGCTTGCGCTTTCTCCTACGCTTCCTTACGCTCTCTCCTACGCTTCTTTCCGCTTTCCCTCCGGCTTCACTCCCACGCCCCGCCGCTCCGCACCGCCAAGCGGACCGCTTCAAACTCAAGCGTGCCCGATCACCGCATGCGGCACGTAAGGCTCTTCCAGGCGGCGGATTTCCTCGTCGCTCAGCTTGATCGACAGCGCGGCAGCGGCGTCTTCCAGATGGTGCGGCTTGGTTGCGCCGACGATCGGGGCGGTGACGGGGCGCTTTTGCAGCACCCAGGCCAGCGCGATCTGCGCCCGCGGAACGCCGCGTTCCCGGGCGACTTCGGCGACGGCTTCGACGACGCGGCGGTCGGCTTCCGCCGTCTTGTCGTACAGCGTACGGCCGAACGCGTCGTTCTCCGAGCGCTTGCTCGTCTCTTCCCAATCGCGGGTCAGACGGCCGCGCGCAAGCGGGCTCCACGGAATGACGCCGACGCCTTCCGCTTCGCACAGCGGCAGCATCTCGCGTTCTTCTTCGCGGTAGAGCAGGTTGACGTAATTTTGCATGCTTACGAACTTCGTCCAACCGCCGCGTTCCGCCGTATGCTGCGCCTTGAGGAACTGCCAGGCGTACATCGAGGACGCGCCGATATACCGGGCTTTGCCCGCTTTGACGACATCGTGCAGCGCCTCCATCGTTTCTTCGATCGGCGTGTGCGGGTCCCAGCGGTGAATCTGGTACAGGTCGACGTAATCGGTACCGAGCCGGCGCAGGCTGTGATCGATCTCGCTGAGGATGACTTTGCGCGACAATCCGCCGCCGTTCGGCCCTTTGCGCATCGTACCGTGGACTTTGGTCGCGAGCACGATCTCGTCCCGATTGGCAAAATCGCGCAGCGCTCGGCCGACAATCTCTTCACTCGTGCCGTCGGAATATACGTTGGCCGTATCGAAAAAGTTGATCCCAAGCTCAAGCGCCTGGCGGATAAACGGCCGGCTCTCTTCTTCGCCCATCGTCCACGCGTGCGCGCCCCGATCGGGGATGCCGTAACTCATACAGCCCAGGCACAACCTCGATACGTCCAATCCTGTTCGACCCAGTTTGACGGTGTCCATTTTACATTCGCTCCTTTTGGTTGAAAATAACGAGAATGCGGCAGCGCTGCGTCTGTACGAAACGTCGGCGCCGGGAGACGCGGCGCTGCCGCAGCTTCCTGTACACGTTATACCCGAATATCGAGCGGATGCCTGCGCACCCGGTAGACGTACACTTTGGTCCGGTACAGATCGGAACAGACGAGGGCCGAGTCCGGTTCCCAATCGTCAAAAGCAAAAAATACGCTCACGATCTTCGTCCCTTCGCGCGCCCGCTCCCGCAAAACCGGTCCCAGCCGGCGCATGCCCGCCGGGTGCAAATAGCAGACGATCACGTCCGCCGACTCGTACGGATACCGAAACAGATCGCCGCGCCGATACACGAGCCGGGTTCGCGGCATCCGGTTCGCCCGGCCGAGCAGCCGGGCCGCAAGCAGCGGCACGATCGAATTCTCGATGCCGGTTACCCGGCACGCCGGAAATCGCCGCGCCAGCTGCAGCGCAAGCGTGCCGAAGCCGGCTCCGGCGTCCACGATCTCGCTGTCGGCCGCCGGGCGGCCGATCTGCTGCATGACGACGCGCCGGACCGACGGGCTCGTCGGCATCGGCGTAATGCCGTTGCGGACGCTCGCGGCGACGATCAGTACGACGAGCAGCAGCACGATCGCTGCCAGCGCGCCGCTTATTATCAAAGTGGCTTCGGGCATGGCGGCCCTCCTCTCTCACGCCGGCGGCGCCGGCACGAATATTCGTTTGTTCGCTCATTCGTTCGCTCGTTTGTTTACTCAAATGCCGAACGGCATCCGCCGCGCCGAAGCCGGGTTGTGCTCTCTTTTCAATCATAACCCTTTTTCAGGAAAATGCCCCGTTTTGTCCTGCTTTTTGTCGGCGGGCGCCGCGTTCACGTTGATAAGAAGCCGATCGTGAGCGTTTTTCATTTTCTTTTCCGTATTTTCTTGAAATCGATCCATTTTCTTGCGAAAATCAAACGGTGGGCTATCCGAACGGCTCTTTGATTTTTAATCTTCAATCTTCAATCTTGATCCGGCACACTTCCGCGGCCCGGTTCCGCCGTTTGCGGACCCGGATCGCCGAAGCGCGCCGTCAAACGGAAAGGAATGAATGCTTTGCACGTCAAAACGTGGCGCAGCGGAATTCTTCTGCTGCTGTGCCTGTCGGCCGGCATCGTCGACGTAATCGGCTATATTCACCTCGGCCGCGTCTTCACCGCCAATATGACCGGCAACATCGTCATTCTCGGCATGTCGTTCGCACATGTCACCGAGCTGTCTTTTCTCCGCGCGGGACTGGCCTGCCTCGGCTTTATCGCGGGCAACGCGGCGGCGGCCTTCCTGCTCAGCGGCAGCAAGGCCACAGGCTTCTGGCCGGCCCGAATTACGCTGATCCTGTGCATCGAGCTGCTGTTCTACGGCTTGTTCGCGGCGCTGGCCGGGCCTATCATGAGCGAGACGCTGCTGCATGTGCTGATTCTGCTGCTCAGCAGCGCGATGGGCATGCAGACGACCGCCGCGCGCAAGCTCGGCATCGCCGGCATCTCGACCACCGTGCTGACCAACAACCTGGCGAGCGTGATCGAAGACTTTATCGCTTTTTGCCGTACGGCCTTCGCCCGCAAGGCTGAAACGCGCGCCGGAATCGGCGGCGAGACGTGGCTGCGCTTCGGCGCCGTACTGATCTACTGCTTCGGCGCGCTGATCGCCGGGATCGCGGAAGTCCAGCTTGCATTCAGCGCCATCTGGATTCCGATTCTGCTCACGCTGTTGATCCTGATCGTCGTCTTCACGCTGTTCCGCGGCCTGGACAGCGACGGCGAGCGCAAGCTTTCCTAATGATCCATAAGCTTCCCGGCATGCAAAAAAGCCCGGAAAACGGCGTATCCGATCATAGCGGATACCGTTTTCCGGGCTTTTCGGGCTGCGTTCGGATACGCGATTCCCGCGCAAATCCGCAAGGCTGCGTGCTCTCTCCGAACCGCCGCCGATTGCTTTACTTCGACTCGCCGAGGAACCCTTTTTCGAAAATGCCGAGCAGGTTCTCAAGCGTCGTCGGATCGCTGTACGAAGAAGCTCTCGATTCGAACTCGATCACATGGCCTTCCTGCACGGCCGGAATTTGCTTCCATACGGCAGAATCCATAATTTCGCTGCTGGCATCGAGCCTGCGGCTGACTGCAACGAAATCGCCCATGTATTCCGGCAGCACTTCGAGCGACAACGAATAATACCCTTCGGCCGCGACGGCTTCCTTGACTTTGTCCGGCATCTTCAGGCCCATCGCCTGATACAGAATTTCCGTGCCGCGAGCCCAGCTGTCGCCCATGACGTAAGCGTTTTTGTCGTCGACTTCGATCGCCGTGACCGTGACGTCGTCGCCGTATTTCGCTTTGATCTTGCCGCCGATATCCGCCGTTCTTTGCGTGAAATCGTCTACCCAGGCTTGGGCTTCATCCTGCTTGCCCAGCAGCTTGCCGATTTCGACCTGCTGCTCCAGATAGTCCAGCTTGCCCCACGTGAACACGACCGTAGGCGCGATTTTGCTCAGCTGGTCCAGGTTCTTCATGTTGGCGCCGGCGATGATCAGGTCGGGCGCCTGCGCGGCGACGCTTTCCGGATCTTCTTCGGAGACGACGGCCACGTCTTTCAATTTGTCGGTGAAGAGCGGATTCGCGCCCGTCCATTGATCGACGCCGACCGGCGTAACGTCCATCGACAAAATGTTCGGCGCGTAGGTCAGAGCGACGATCCGCTGCGGATTGGCCGGAATGTCGACCGGGCCGGTCTCGGATTGATACGTGACCGTGCCCGATGCCGGCGCTTCAGCCGTCTCCTCTGTCGCAGGCGCAGCCGGCGCGGCTTCCTTGGCCGGAGCCGCATTGCCGCAGGCGCTCAGCACGAGTACGAACAGCAGCAGGAACGCCGCCAAAAACGATTTCTGTTTGTTCATCAAAACATGATCCCCCTTGAATGAATGTCTGGGTGTCGTTCAACTTCTGATAACGGTTATCAGTCCCTACAGAAGTTTAGACCGCCGGACGATTAAAGTCAATACGCGGCGGAACCTTCGGCTTCCGGCAGCGCTCCCTCGAACGTCGTCCCCAGCGAGCGCGCAAACCGGTGCAGCGCCCGCTCCACGCTCTGCCGCACTTCCGCTTCTGCCCCTTCGCCGGCTTCCCACCACCACTGCTTAATCACGAGCGGCGCGGTCTTGCGCTGCTTCTCCGGCTCGAACCGGGCGACGAATCGGCCGTCCGCCACGACGGGCAGCACGTAATAGCCGTATTTGCGCTCCGCGGCCGGCTTGTACACTTCCCAGCGATAATCGAAATCGAACAAATCGAGGATCAGCCTGCGGTCCCACAGCAGATTGTCGAGCGGAGCCAGAATGCAGGCCCGCATCGCCGTTGGCCCGGGAGATCCTTGCGCAAGCGACCGTTCCAGCAGGCTGTAATCGGTCGAACGAATATACAGCGGACGGTCGATTCCGTCCACCTCCACCGGCCGGATCTCGCCCCGAGCAAGCAGCGCCTCGAACGCGGCGAGCCGCTGCGGCGCTTTGAGGTGCGTCATGAGCAGCGCGTCGCTCGGCCGGTTCCAGAGCAGGCCGACGCTGCCGATCCGGCGCAGAAGCGCCCATTCGTTGTACGCTTCGTCGCTTGCAAACGGGTCGGGTTGGCCGTACAGTTCCGCGGGCAGGATACGCTCGGCCAAATCGTAATATTTGCGGCCCGCTTTTTTGCGGTGCACGACGAGGCGGCCGGCAAAATACGACCCTTCCAGCGCGGCGCGGGCCAGGCGGGTCGGTCCCCAGGCCCAGTCCACTTTCTCGTCATACGCCAGATCCGCCGAGCAGAGCGACCCGCGCCGCTCGATCTCTTCCAGCACGGCTGCTGCCGCGGTCGGGTTCGCTTTGAGCCACGCTTGATGACGCTGCCGGTACCGCTCGAAATACGGCCAGTCTTCGATCGCGAAAATGGCCATGTTTTTATCCCAATAGTCGATCAGTTTGCGGTCTTCGTACAGCAGTTCTTCCAGCATGCCGCGCTCGAAATCGGAAATGCGCGACTGCAGTACCAGTTCCGGGTTCGTTCCGACCACGTTCAGCGGATCGAACTGGATACAGCCGACGCGGCGGACATAATCCATAATGCCGGCTTTGCCGGAAGCATCGACAGCGGGCGACAATCCGTGATAATCAAGCAAAAATCGCCGGGCTTCTTCGCGGGTCAGCGTTTTTGTCGTGGGTTGCATACGCTTGCCCCTCCTTTTGCGGTAGATTTGCGCGGCTTGCGCCGGGCGTTCGTCCGTTCCATTGTACACGAATAACCCGGACAGCTTCCTGTCCGGGTCAGAGGCCCAGCGCAAAATTTCGTGGCGGCGCGGTGCGGCAGGTTTGCGCTCACCTTCAGCCTTTGAACATCAGGCGCACGGCGGCCAGCAGCAGGCAGACGGACAAGACGCGGACGACGGTCTTGGCCGGAATCTTCGACGCGATCCGGGCGCCGATCTGGCCGCCCGCAAGCGCTCCGAGCGCCAGCCAGATGAATTTGTCCCACATGACGTGACCGAGAGCCGCATGCGAGATCGTGCCGACAAAAGACGAGAGCAGAATCGAAAACATCGATGTCGCGGTCGCGATATGCGGCGGGAAAGCGAGGAACAGAATCATCGTCGGCACCATGACGGAACCGCCTCCGATCCCGAACAGGCTGGACAGAAATCCGACGAAAAAAGCGACGCTGACCGCAAACGTCATATTGAACGAATATTCGTGTCTCATACCCGACGCGTCGAGCAGGCTGCGGCTGACGTTCGGCTTCAGGAAGCCGCCGCGGCTTCGGGTCGGCTTGAAATTGATCGAGATCGACATGAGCACGAGAAAAATGCCGAGCGAGACGAAAAACACATTGTTTTCGACGATGCCCGTTGTCCAGGCGCCCAGAATCGAGCCCGGAATCATGGCGACGGCAAAAGCGAGGCCGCTGCGGTAATCGACCTTTTTCTGCGCGGCGTAAGCGAGCGTGCTGGAGATGGCGCTGACGAACAGAACGGCCATCGACGTGCCCGAAATGTCCGATACCGGCACGATATACGTGAACGCCAAAATCGGCACGATGATGAAGCCTCCGCCGAGTCCGGCCACGGCGCCGCAGATCGAAGCGAACATGCCGACCGCGATAAGCAGTATGATTTCCATGGGTGCATCCTTTCGCGACTGATAGAGTAAGCCCCGGAAGCGGTTGGCTCCGGTCGGCTTCGTCCAGTGTAGCGCGTTCGGGCGCCGTCCGGCAAGACATGCCAAAAACCCGTCGGTTGACGGGTTCCCGGACTCTTCTCTGCTCTACTTTGCTTGGCTTGCCTGCTTCTCTTATATGAAGACGGTCAATGCGCAGCCTGTCAGCCCGCGAAATGTTCCGCGAACCAGCGGCGCGCGCTTTCGGCTTCCGTGCGGGTCAGCTGATGCCCGGCATGCTCCCAGTTCGTCTTGACCGAAGCGCCCGCGCCTTCCAGTAGTCCGATCAGCTCCTCGGTATTGGCGGCCGGCACCATGCCGTCGTTGCGGCCCGCGCCGACGAAGACGCTCACGTCGTTCATGTCCGGCAGCGCGAGGCCGCGCATCGGCACCATCGGATGGTGCAGCAGTGCGCCCCGGAAAGCGCCGTCGAAATGGAACATCAGGCTCGCCGCGATGTTCGCTCCGTTCGAGTAGCCGAGCGCGACGAGATTCGAGACGTCGAAGCCGTAACGCTCCGCCGCTTCGCCCAAAAAGTCGCGGATCTCGTTCGTGCGGAAGACGAGGTCTTCCTCGTCGAACACGCCTTCCGCCAGCCGGCGGAAAAAGCGCGCCATGCCGTTCTCCGACACATTGCCTTTGATCGACAGGATCGACGCGCCCGGCGCGACCATTTCCGCAAGCGGAATCAGATCTTGCTCGGTGCCGCCTGTTCCGTGAAAAACGACTACCGTCGGCAGAGTTTCATTCGTCCCTTTTTGGAAAATATGTTTCATATCGTAACTCTCCTCTCGTTATGCCCGTATGGGTCGTGCTTTTCCTATCGTCCGCTCAGTCTGCTCAGTTATCGCGCTTCGTGTCGGCGCTCACAGTCCGCACCTTGATCGGCAGCAGGCCGTCTTCGATCTGCGTCCGTTTGTCTTCGTACCAGGCCGGCAGCATAAGCACTTCGCCCAGGTTCTCCTGCGCTTCGTCCACCGCGAATCCCGGCGGATCGGTCGCGATCTCGAACAGGATGCCGCCTTCTTCCCGGAAATAGACCGCATGGAAGTATTGGCGGTCGATGACCGGCGTCGGCTGGAAGCCGCCTCCGTTCACGACGCCGCGCCATGCTTCGTGTTCTTCGAAGTCTTTGGCGCGCCAGGCGATATGGTGCACCGTGCCGGCACCGCCCGCTCCGCGCGGAACGGCTTTCATCGGCAGGTCGATCAGGTTGCCCAGATCGCCCGTCGCCCGGAAGCGTCCAAACCCGGCAAACTCGCCGATTTTTTCCATCCCCAGCACCTGTTCCAGCACGTAGGCCGTGCGTTCCGGCTCGATGCTGTACAGCACGGCGCCGCCGAACCCTTTGATCGCTTTGTCCGCCGGCACGCCGCCGAACGACCAGGTCGATGCCGCGCCCGCGGCACGCTCGACCAGTTCCAACTGCAGCCCTTCGTTATCGCGGAACTGCAAGTAATGTTCGCCGAACCGCTCCGCTTCCGTCACCGAAATGCCGAGGCCGTGCAGCCGCTCTCTCCAGAACGCCATCGCCCCTTCCGGAATGACGTAAGTCGTGAAGCCGACCTGTCCGCCGCCGATCCGCCCTCTGCGGGCTCCGGGGAACGGGAAGAACGTAATGATCGTGCCGGGGGACCCTTCTTCGTTGCCGAAGTAGAGGTGATAGACGTCGGGCGCATCGAAATTGATCGTTTTTTTGACCATTCGAAGTCCGAGCACGCCCGCGTAAAAGTCGACGTTGGCCTGCGGATCGCCCGCAAAAGCCGTAATATGGTGGATGCCTGCCGTTTGCAAAGTCATGAGTAATCGCTCCTTTTGTATGTTTACCGTATTTTTACGCTTTATTTTTATTTTGTTTTTGAATTTCTTTATTTCAAAGTATTACACCGACGAAACCGATCTTCCTGCGGGTGAAGGAACGAGCGCTATCCGCGCTGCGTCCCTTTGCCCAGCTTCTTCAGCAGCTCGGCCGCCGCTTCCGTCTCGGCCGCGGTCAATCCGCCCATGATCCGCCCCACTTCGTCCGCGTGCTCGGGGAAGATCCGGTCGAACAATTCCCGGCCCTGATCCGTAATCTCCGCATAGATGACGCGGCGATCGTCCGGGCTCGGCACCCGCCGCAGCAGCTCCCGCTTCTCCAGCTTGTCGATGTTGTACGTAACGCTGCCGCTCGTGATCAGAATTTTCTCTCCGATCTGCTGCAGCGGGAAGCGCCCTTTATGATACAGCACTTCGAGGATGGTGAATTCCGACGGCGACAAGCCGTGCTTCTTCATATCCTTCACCGCCAGGTCCATAACGTTCTTGTACGCTTTGGACAGGATCACGAACAGCTTCAGCGCGGCTGCCCGGTCGGCGGAAGCGTTATGCGGCGATTCCGGCGATGTATGCGCCTGTTCGGCTTCGGTTCGGTTCTCCGTCATTTGAATTCACCTCCTTGAATGTAGTTGATTTTTCTCGGCGTATTTCTTTTAATTCATATCTCTTGAATTAAAGATAATATAAAATCGATCTGCTGTCAACCTTTCTTTTCAAAACAGGTCCCCTCGATTTGCCCAAATAAAAAAGCCCCTATCCAGGGGCTTTGCCGGTCAGGATCTTAGCGCTTTTTGCGCATGCCTTGAACCAGATTGATGACTTGTTTGGCAGTCGTGACGACGGTAACGATCGTTCCGACCGTACGCAGAAGTTTTTTCATGATGGATCTCCTCCTCGTCGGGAAAGTGAAGCCGGTCGGGACCGGCTTGCTCTACTGCTTTTTTCCCCAAACGGTCCAGCGGCGAAACAGTTGAGCGACTTCCTTTATTTCCCACGCCGACTCCGGCAAAATCGCCGGGAGCTGCTTATTCGACGCTTGTTCCCGATTATTCGCTGCGCAGCGCAGCCACCGGATCTTTGCGCGACGCGAACTTGGCCGGGATAAATCCGCCAAGCATCGTCAACGCCACGCTGAGCACGACGAGCAGCAGCGCATGCAGCGGATCGAGCACCGCGACGCCCGACAGGTCGGTCATCGACTTCAGCACGGCATTGACCGGCAGCGTCAACAGGTACGCGATGCCGATGCCGAGCAGGCCGGACGCCGCTCCGATAATAAACGTCTCGGCGTTGAACACGCGGGTGATGTCTTTTTTGCGAGCGCCGAGCGCCCGCAGTACGCCGATTTCTTTGGTTCGCTCCAGCACGGAAATGTACGTGATGATGCCGATCATGATCAGCGACACGAACAGGGAGATCGAAGCGAACGCGATCAGCACGATCGTGATACCGTTCATGATGCCGCTCGACAGACTCGTCACCGTCGCGGCCAGATCGGTGTAGACGACCTGTTCGTCGGACTCTTTGCCAACGTTCCAGGCGTCAAGATAGGCGACAATGCCTTCTTTGGCGTTAAAATCTTTCGGGTAGAGCGAGACGGAAGCCGGCTGGCCGGATGCCCCGAGCGCGGCCAGCGCCTGCTGCGGCGTCGTCGCGTCGGCCGGATCGACGGCTGACGAAGCCGATCCGCCGCCCATGCCGGGAGGACCGAAATTCATGCCGCCGAACTCGGAGAACGCTCCCGCGCGGCTGAACGGCCTGCCGCTGACGATGTTGACCGCCTGGTTGTTCTCCTGGGCAATGGCGACGGCGGAAGATTGGGCGCTCGCGATAAATTGTTCGGCAAGTTCGTCCGAGTAGGCGATACCGGGGTCCATCGTGGACATCGGCGAATCCTGCCGCTCCCGCACGATGCCCGCGATCGTCAGCGTCGTCGCTTCCGGATCGTCGTACAGGGCATTCAAGCGCGAAGCGGCGGCCGGCACAAACAGTCCGCCCGTTTGGCGGGTATAAAATTGGTCGTTCGGAATCAGTTTGAACGTCGAACCGACGATCTGCCCGAAATCGACGGCCGACGCTTCGTAATCGAAGCCGAGCGCTTCGAGCGTCGACGTCTCGACGCGGTTGTACGCATCGACGACCAGGACGAGATCGGTCGGCCGGGTCGGGTACTCTCCGGCAAGGACGTCGTACACCTGCTCCACGTAACTGGGGCCGGATACGCCTGCCGGCTTCGACGGGTAAGTCGTAAACGCGGCTTCGCCCAAATCGACGTTCGACGCTTCCGCGCCATCCGGCCGCTTGAGCACGTTGAGATTCGCTTCGCGGGACAGCGAGATCGCGTCCAGCAGCTTCGGATCGATCCCGTCGAGATAATCCAGATAGGATTCCGAGATGTTGTTGCGGTGCAGCACCGTATTGAGCGTCGGATCGTACGGATACACCTGCGCTTCCTGCGGGAACTCCGGCAGCGCCACATCGTCGCCGCCCGGCGTGCCCGGCGGCGGCTGGGTGAAATCGATATTCGCCGCCGTGCGGCTGATCGTCACGGGGAAGTTCGAGAGCGCACCCGATTCGTACTTGCTGATCTGCCGGTCGAAGCCGTTGGAGAGCGACAGAATCAGCGCGATGCCGATGATTCCGATGCTCGACGCGAACGCGGTCAGCGCGGTGCGCCATTTTTTGGTCGCGATGTTGCGGCCGGACAGCTTGAGCGCGGTGAGATAGCTCATGGCCGTTTTTTTGAGGCTGTAATCGGACGCGGCAGACTCGTCTTCGGGCGGATTGCTGTCCGAGACGACCTGCCCGTCGCGGAACTGCACGATCCGGTCGGCGTAACGTTCGGCGAGTTCCGGGTTGTGCGTCACCATGACGACGAGCTTGTCGCCGGCGATCTCGCGGATCAGATCCATGATCTGTCCGCTTGTCGTCGTATCAAGCGCGCCCGTCGGCTCGTCGGCCAGAATGATGTCCGGGTCGTTCGCGAGCGCCCGGGCGATCGCGACGCGCTGCATCTGCCCGCCCGAGAGCTGCCCCGGCTTTTTGTGCATATGGTCGCGCAAGCCTACGCGTTCGAGCACTTCTTCGGCTTTGCGCCGACGGACGGACGGCTCGATTCCGCTGAGCGTCATGCCCATTTCGACGTTGCCGATCACACTCATATGCGAGATCAGATTATAGTTCTGGAACACGAATCCGACGCTGTTGTTGCGGTAAGCGTCCCAATCTCGGTCTTTGAACTGCCGCGTGGACATGCCGTTGATACGCAGATCGCCTTCGTCGTACCGGTCGAGCCCTCCGATCAGGTTGAGGCAGGTTGTTTTGCCCGAACCGCTCGGTCCGAGAATGGCTACGAATTCATTGGCGCGAAAAGAAAGACTGACGTCGTCGAGAGCGGTCTGCGTGAAGTCGCCGGTCGTGTAGGTTTTGAAAATGTGCTGAAGCTCAAGCATGGTCGACCTTCCTTCTCCGGCGCTGTGCCGGCTTTGTGCGTACCTGTATCGTAGCATGTCCGCAAGCGGCGGGCATCTTTGGACACCATTCGGACAAATCCGAACGAAAAAGAAGCCTTTCGCAAGGCTTCTCTCTATACAACGATTCGGTTCGGCCGGACTCGAACCTCCTATCCCGCCAACACGCCGCGGTTCCGTCCTTCCTGCTTGGCCTGATACAGCGCCCGGTCGGTGCATTCGATCAATTCGCCTTCCGCGAAGCGCGGATACAGGCCGATGCCGATCGAGATCGTAATCGCAATCAGGCGTCCGTCGGGCAGCAGGAACGGCGTCTGCTCGATCTGCCTGCGCAGCTTGTCGGCCTGGTCGATCGCCCGCTTCGCGTCGCACGGGCGGAGGATGACCGCGAATTCTTCGCCCCCTTTGCGCGAAGCGCAGCCGATCTTGCGTACATGCTCGCGGATCAGCTTGCCGAGCTGTTCGAGCACTGCATCGCCGGCCGGGTGGCCGTACGTGTCGTTCACTTTTTTGAAATGGTCGATATCGAGCAGCAGCAGCGCAAACGGGCTTTTGGAAGCGAGTGCCAGCCGGTATCTCGATTCGAATCCGCGCGAATTGTACAGCCCGGTCAGGAAATCGTGCTCGATATCCTGCTTGAGCGTATCCTGCATACGGCGCGTGCTGCGCAGATGAACGATCATCTGATACGTGAACACGCAGCTGGCTGTCTGCAGGGCGCCGAGCAGCGCGATAAGAGGCAGGGCCGAATCGCCCAGCCGGAACAGCAGCAGCCCGGCCGCAAGCAGCGTCGTGAATACGGAAGCGAGCGTCCACTGGAAGCGGAACGATCCCCGGACCAGAAACGCCGGCAGCACGAGCCCGACCGTCAGCAGCGTGGCAACGAGGCCGAGAATCGAAGCCGGTGTGAATCCCCCCGCGATCAGGACGCGGCCCGTACCGATCAGCGCCGCCGCGATGACGGCCGCCCACGGTCCGCCCACGCTCGCCGCGACCATGATCGACAGCTGGCGAAAATCGAGCAGCATGCCGTTGGGCATCTCGAAAGTAAAGATCAGCTGCAGGACGCCGAAAAAGCCCAAGCCTATGCCGTACATGACGTTGAGCAGCCACGGCTTGGGCTTCAACAGCGTGCGCAGCCTGCCGTATGCCATATCCCCGAAAAACAAAAAGGTGGACAGCAGGCAAAAGTTGATGAATAAGTCGCGAATCATGGTTGTTCCCTCTCTTTGCGCCGCCTGGATTTGGGCTTCTTTCTTACATATCGGAATCATTTGCCCGATTCTAAACGGTATTTCGCCAAAAATAGACGCCGAGCGGTTAAATCGTCCGGATTTTCGGTTAATTTGCGTGTAAGGGTTTTTTTGGCCCGCCCATGTTCCCTGACTTTTTCCGCGAAAGGAGTCTTTACCATGCCCGAAACCGAATCGTTTACTTCGCTGGAGACGTATTCCGACCTGCTGTGCAAAAGCCAATTCGGTAAACCTCCCGAGTCTACGGAAATTTATTCGAACGGACGCTGCGTCGTGTTCCTCCTGCATGGATTGATCGACGTGCACGACAGCCGGCTGCCCGATGACCCGGATGAACGGTACACGCATATCCATATCCTGCTGGACCAGTTCATCTACCCGTCGCTCAAGCCCAAAATCGAAGCGTCTTCGGACAAAAAGGTGTCCAATACGTTCATCGACTGGAAATCCGGCACGAACACGGCCATGATCGCTATCTTTTTCCATCCGGTCATCGAAGCGGTGCCCGAAGATTTGTACGCCGGCAAAGCCGACCTGCATCAGCAGGTGGACCTGGTGACGAGCAGCGTGCAAAAACCTCCGCTCGGCATCGAATCTTTTCGCATGGACGGACGCTTCGTCATGATTCTCCGTTACGGATTGATGATCAGCCTCGAAAAGCGTCTGGTCAAAAAAGGCTTCAACAACCAGCTGCGCGTGACGAAGCGGGAAGTGGAACTCGACAGCTTCCTCGAACAGCTGCCGATCGAGAAGCTGCTGAACCGCAAACTCAAAGCGGCGTATCTCGACTGGGCGTTCGAAGACGATATCAGCCTGCTGATGCTGGAGCTCGACGGGGACGTTCTATAGTCTTTCGCCAATAGTCCGAATCTTCGGACACGACAAAAAGCCCCGATGCTTCCCGCAAGGGAAACATCGGGGCTTTTCGCCGGAACGCCGGCCTCAAGCGTCCGCCGGGACCGCTGGAAGCCGCAGCGAATTACTGCTTCTCGGCTTCCATGTAATGCGCCGCGCAGAAAGCTTTCGTCTCTTCCAACTCGTCGTCTTCAAGATCGAATTCCAGCACTTTTTGCGTGCCGCGCTCGATGATCTCGTGCTTGATGATCCGTCTCTCTTCGCCGTTCACGCCGTACAGCACGCGCAGCCGGAGACCCTGCGGCGTATACAATTCGTCTTCTTCGTCCACTTCCATCTCCATCAGGAACTCGTAACGTTCCCCCTGCACGATTCCGAAAGCGTCTCTGATCTTCTCAACCGTATACTCCGTAAATTCCATTATTCATTCTCCTTTGCGGCGCTGACCGGCAGCAGGCTGCCGATTCTTTCGCGCACGTTCTGTTGTTGGATCGCTTGCCCGAAAATGCTGACGCGTCCGCTGTCCCCGCTCGTGCGGATCAGGCGGCCGATGCCCTGGCGAAGCCGGAGCAGCATGTGCGGCATGTCCACTTCGCCGAACGGATCGGCGGATTCGCGGCGCTTGGCCGCGAACACCGGATCGTTCGGAGGAAACGGAAGTTCCCAGACGATGACGTGATTCAGCGAATCGCCCGGCACGTCGAGGCCTTCCCACAGCGTGACCGCGCACAAGTTGACGTACGTTCCGTTCTGGAACTCGGAGATCAGGCGGCTGATCTCCGCATCGCCTTCGTACAGCATCGGGAATTCGGCGAACTCCGCGCGGGAGTCGGCTTCCGCGCGGAAAATGTCCAGCTCTTCCCGCGACGGGAACAGCAGCAGCGAGCCGCCTTCCCGGCGTCGGAGCGCTTCGAGCACGTAATCGGTCTTGGCCGCGACGGAAGTCTCCGTATGCAGCGAAGCGTTCATGCTGCGCTCGTAATCGTACGGCGAAGCGACGGAGAACGACAGATAGTCGCTCACGCCGAGGCTGTCCGCGATATAGTCGAACGACTGCTCCGCCGACAACGTGGCCGAGGAGAAGATGATCGGCATCTTTTTGGAAAAGACGCGCTCGTTCAGAATCTCCTTCACCTTCTTCGGCATCAGGACGAGCGTCAGGTCGCCGCTGTCGTCCTGCGTCCAGCAGATCAGCTGCTGCGGATTGCGGAACAGCGCAAGCGCCGTCTGCATCATTTCCAGATGTTCCTCGACGATGCGCAGCTGGTATTCGTCCAGGCTGAACATGCCGCTCTCGAACACGATCTCTTCCTCGATCGCGTCGACGGCGGCGCGGAACCGGTCCACGCCGGCCATCAGATCGTCGGCCAGTCGAAGTTCGCTCCGTTCCGAAGCCGGAACGGGCGTGCTGTAACGGGCGAGCAGCTCGAACAGGTCGTCGCTGCGCTCGATCGAACGTTCGACCGCAAGCGCCAGCGACTCGCGCACTTCGCCTTCGAGCAGCCGGACGACGATCGACTCGAATGCCGAATGCTTGAGCTTGTACGTCAGCGCGCTCTGGGCGGCCGTCTCCAGCAGATGGCCTTCGTCGAACACGACGGAGCTGTGCTCGGGCAGCAGCGGCAGCTGGCCTTCGCGCTTGCGCGCTTCGAACGTCCATACGTGCTCCATGTAGAAGTCGTGCGAGCAGACGATCAGGTCGGTCGCTTTGCGGTAATGGTCGCGCGACAGCGTCTGGCCGCAGCGGTGGCGGCGCGGGCAGATCAGGCAGTCCTGGAACACGTCCCAGCCGACCCGGTCCCACTGCTTGTCGTCAAGCTCGGGATAGTCTTTGCGGCTGCCGTACGGATAGAACGCCTGCAGCGTATCGGGGAAATGGACGAACGGCGGCAGTTCTTCGTAAATCTCCTGGAACACCTGCTCCTCCTCGCCCGCTCCGCGCACTTCTTCGAGCTTGTTGAGGCACAGGTATTGATCCTGCGATTTGCCGAGCCGCACGTCGATGTTGAGATCGAGGTACCGGGCGATCTTGGCGATATCGCCTTCCGGCTTCACAAGCTGCTCGATCAGTGATTCGTCGGCGCAGGCGATGACGGCCGGCTTGCGCGTATACCGGGCATGCAGCGCGGCGTACAGCAGGTAGACGAGCGTCTTGCCCGTTCCGACGCCCGCTTCGGCGAAAATCGTTCTTTTTTCTTTATAGGCACGCTCCAGCTGGAACGCCATGAAGATCTGTTCATCGCGCGTCTCAAAACCGGCTTCGGGCAAAATATCGTAAAAGACGTCCGCGATCCAATCGGAAGCTTGTTCCAAAAACGGAGCCGCGGGGTCGAACGCAAACGGATAAGTAGTCGTCAAAGCGGTAATAGCCTCCATTGAACTGACGGATTTGGCCGAAATTTGCTGCTCGGATTACAATAGAACAGGGCCACCCTTCATTATAACCGGAAAAACGTCTGTTGGCGAGGCCTGCTTTGATTTTTTTTGAAAAAACATGAAAATACGCAAATAAGCAAACAAACGGCAAAAACCGTTTCTCCGCGATCGGGGAAACGGTGGGTGGGTCCGGAAATCGGACGACCGCGGTCTTAACGGAAATCGCCCTGGCCCGAATGTTTGGCGATACGCTTGCTCTCCGCGTCGGCCGGCGCCTGCTTCGCGAGCAGCTCGTCGACCGTATCCCAGCGATGCCGGAATCGGGCCAGCCTCGGATGCGGGCGATCCGGCGCTTCGTCCAGCACGAGGCGGATCCGCACGATCCATTGTTCGAACGTGGCGAACGACGCGAAGCGGTTGGCGGTGTCGGCGGTCAGGTACAGAAACAGCGGCGACGGATATTTCTCCTCCGCGAAACGCAGCGCCGCTTCGAGCGGCGTATACTTTTTGCGTTTGCCGTCCCAGTTCTCCACCGTGACGCTGCGCAGGATCTGCTGATCGCGCCGCCATTCGTGCAGCCGGTCGCCTCGTTTGTAAAAAGCGCTGACGGCTTCGCCGGTAAGCCGCTTGACCGTCGCTTCGTGCAGCGGATACAGAACCAACTGCGCGAACGAACGGGCAAGCGCGACTTCGGCGGCCCGTTCCAGCTCCTCATCGGTAATCGTCTCGAACGAATCGTAGAACAGCAGCGTGCCCTTGACCGCTTGCCGGACAGGCTCGGCTCCGAACGGAATTTGATACGTTTGTCGACCCATGGACAGGCACTCCCTTCATATGGACAGTCAGGAAACGCAGGGTAGTCTCGGAACGCAGAACAGTCTCGGAAAAAAGTTTAAAAGTCCTTTCTTTTAAATAACCATAATCCGATGCCAAACGCAAACAGGGCGAAAAAAACCGAATAGATCACGAACGTTTGCGAAGGCGGACTGCCCCCGGTCAGAAAAGGAATCGTCTCCCCGGCGCCCTGCGTCAGCACGTACTGCATCCGGCGGTTCAGGCCGTCGGCCGGCATAAGCAGCGACAGCAGCGCCCCGGTGCGCGACAGCGTCTGTTCCACATGCGGCTCGACCGGCAGGAAGCCGCGCACTTTCTCCACCATGCCCCCGAGCCAGCCCGCGCCGTACAGCATCGTCATGAACACGCCGTTGCCGATGCCGGAGAACAGGCTCGATCCGAGCATCGACAAACTGACGAGCGTCGGCACGGTGCCTACGAACAGCAGCAGCGACGTGAAAATATCGCCGTAATCGCGCGTCATACCGGCATGGAAGGTCGTGATCAGCACCATGGCGGCAAACAGCAGCAGCGCATAGCCTCCGATCAGCGACACGTAGCCGATCCAGCGGCCGACGTACCACTTCCAGCGCGGAATCGGCCGGGTCAGCACCGATTGAAGCACGCCCTGCTCCGCTTCGCCCGAGATGACCGAAAACGAACTGAAAATGGCCAGAAAAGCGACGACGAAGCCGCCGAAAAAGAAGCCCAGCGACAAAATCGCGCTGCGGCGGGCGAACTGGCTGAGCAGATCGCCGCCGCTGCGGCTATCGAGCGCTACCGTATCCGCGATAAACCAGAACACGCCGAGAAACAGCGCGGTCAACACCAGCGTAATGAGCAGCATTTTGCGGCGCAGCATCTCCTGCCACGTCGCCTTGATGATCGTATTCATCGTTGTTCCCCCCTCTGGTCCCGTCCCGCTACCGCTTCAAGGAACCAGTCCTCCAGCTTCTCCCGGTGCATCGCGGATTCGTACAGCGTCATGCCCTGTTCCACGATCAGCAGGTTCAGCAGGCCGGCCTGCTCTTCCCCGTCCAGTTCCGCTTCCAGCCAGACCGGCGCTTCCCACGAAGTCGGGGCGGCGTCTTGCGGCTGCGCCATTCCGACGTTCAGGCGGCTCTCCTCGCGCAGCCAATCCAGCAGGACGGGCGAAAATCCGCCGACTTTGAATCGCCAGCGGATCTTCACCTTCAGCATGTCCGCAACCGTGCCACCGCGGATCATGTCGCCGTTCAGCATGAGCGCCATCCGGTCGCATACCGTTTCGACATCTTCCATCAAGTGGGAGTTAAGGAACAGCGTTTTGCCTCTTTTTTTCAATTCCAGCAGCAGTTCGCGCACTTCGCGCCGGCCGACCGGGTCCATCGCGGACGAAGGTTCGTCGAGAAACAGGATCTGCGGATCGCCGAGCAGCGCACACGCAAGTCCGAGCCGCTGCTGCATCCCTTTGGAGTACTGCTTGACCCGGTCCGATCCGCGTTTGCCGATTCCGACTTCATCCAGCCCGGCTCTGATCCGCTTGCGCGCTTCCTCGCCCCGCAGACCGAGCAGTCCGGCATGCATCTTCATCACTTCTTCGCCGCTCAGCCATTCGGGATACCGGTACAGCTCCGGCAGATAGCCGATATGGCGCCTGGCTTCAAGCGAGCCGATCGGACTCCCCAGCAGCGTGCCTGCTCCGCCGCTTGCGCGGACCAATCCGACAAGCGTTTTGACGAATGTGCTTTTGCCGGCTCCGTTGGGACCGAGGAAGCCGAAGGCTTCCCCTTGTCCGATACTCAACGTGATATTCCTGCAGCCGCGTCCGTTATCGTAAAGTTTGCTCAAATCCTGGGTTTGAATAGCAGGAAGGTCCGGGGTCACCACTGGGCAGTCAGTCCTTTCACGAAGTCGAGGAATCCCTCTTCGCCGCCCGGGAACGAATCATGCGCGTTAAATTCGAACAGCTGTCCGTTTTTCACCCAGAAAGCGGTCCGCGATCTTCCGGATTCGCTCTGGGCATACGTAACTTCCACACCCGAAAAATCGAGGCTCTGCGCTTGTCCGTCCGCGTACATCGGCAGCGGCAGACGTCCGTCCAATACGGCCGCCTGCTGCAAGCTTTCTCTCAGCTCTCCAGGCAGATAAGGGAAATTGATGACGGCATCCATCGTTTCTTCGACCGGGAAAGAAGGATCGAATTGGACGGTAGGCATTTCGGATTGAGTCAGTTGGGCCCATCCGTCGGCCGTTCCGAAGTTATACATGACCGAAGACGGATAAGTCAGCGTAATCGCTTTGCCGTCCGCTTCCTGCGGGAACAGATGCTCCGCGCCGAGTCGTTTCAAAGTCTCGTTTACTTCCGCCACATGCAGCTTCATTTCGGTCTTGCTGCCGAGGGAAGCGTTCAACGAGCCGGTCCGGCCCTGTACCGCCGTAATCGGCGCGTAGCCAAGACCCGCCCGGATCTCTTCCGCCGAGGCATCGGGGTCAAAGCCATTTTCCAGCGCCGTACTGACGAAGCTGCCGTACTTGTTGACAGACTCGCGGTTTTCGCCCGTTCCGTACACCATTTGCACCATGTTCTCCAGATCCGATTCCTGCACCAGCACGACGTCCTGCATCGTGAATTTGTTCAAAATGCCGGCCAGCGCCTGATTGCCCGCCGGCGTGACGGCCGTGACGATCACGGCTGCCGCGGCGGCTGCGGCCGCGAAGCGGACCACAAGCTTGCGGCGTCTGCGGTCTGCCGGAGAAGGTACCGGACGCGCGGCGTCGGTCGATGCGTCGGAGCCGGACGTGTGCGGCTGCGCGCCGTTTGGCGCTTCGGATGCCGCAAGCAGGGATGGAACCCGCTTCGCGTCCGGATCGTTCGCGGACTGCCCGTGCAGGGATCGATTGTCGTCGGTTGGCGCCGCGCCATTCGGGGCCGAAGCTTGAGCGGCCCGTTCCGTCCAGGTCGCCCAGGCCGGATTGACCGGTTCGTGCCGCAGCGATTCTTCCATTTTCATCCAGGCTTCATTCGCCAGATTCCGTTCGTTTTCGCGTTCGCCGGAGTTAAGCTTGTTCATGTTTCGTTTCCTCCCGAAAGTTCAAATGATCGTTCATGATTGTATACCTGCTATCCGTAATGCGCGATGCCCGCGCCTTCACCATTCCCATCCGCTGCTTTTGCCGGCGGCGCGCTTGCGCAGCTTGTCGGCCGCGCGGCTCAGCAGCGAGCCGACTCTCGGCGGGCTCACCCGCACTTCTTCGGCGATCTCCGCGTAGCTGTAACCGGAGTAGCGCAGCATAAGCACCTGCCGGTCGCGCTCGGGCAGTTCGCCGAGCAGCTCGTTGATCTGCTCCCGTTCTTCGCTGCGCACGAGCGCTTCTTCGCCGCTTTCCCAGGTGCGTTGACGGTCGAAGTATTGTTCTTCTTTTTCCTGCAGTTTGCGCTGCCGGACGAGCCGGTCCGTATTGTCGTACGCAATCCGGGTCAATACCCGGTGCAGCCAGGCGCCGATCACTCTCGGATCGTCCGGCGGATTGCGGTACAGCCGCAAAAACACTTCCTGCGCCAAATCTTCCGCCGTCGCCTCATCTTTGACGAGCGCGATCAGCTTCCGGCGTACGCCGGGGTAATATTCAAGGAATACCGCGCGAAACGCTTCGGATTCCGGTGCTAAATTGTCCATCGATGAACCTCCTTCGAAGTGCGGCCGCTCTTCATCGCCGTATATACACTGGAAAGACAGGGCAGGAACGGATTATGTATCAGCGCGCGGCAAAAAAAAGAAAACGGACGCAATTCTATCTGGAAAACACGGGAAATTCGCCGAAAATTCGAATTTGTCCGGCGTTCGCGGTAAAATATAACTTATCTTCCGACTATACAACGGCGCGCATCGGCGCGAAAGGAGCTTGTCCATGATTTATCGCGTGACTTATTTGTCCGACGGCCTTCGAGTGGCGGGCTACGTCGCCCTGCCGCCGGAATTGCAGGTGACCGCCCAGCAGATCCAGGCTTTCCTGCGCAGGGAATGCGGAGACGACGAACTGACGGCGCAGGCCGTCGCCTGCGTGCTGCCAAGCGCGGCCGAATCGGCCGAATCGGCGAAAAGTATTGAACCGGAGCGCCGGTATCCGGTATTCGTGTACTGCCGCGGCGGGATCGGCAGCGTGGGCCGGGTACGGCTCGACTGGCTGGCCGAGTTCGCTTCGTTCGGCCGGATCGTCGTCGCCCCGTGCTACCGGGGCGGCGAGAGCGGCGTCGGCCACGACCGTTTCGGCGGCGTCGATCTGGAAGATTCCCGCGTCGCCGTCCGGCTGGCGCAGGCGATTCCGTTCGCCGATCCGGCGCAGATCGCGGTCATGGGCTTCTCCCGCGGCTCGATCAACGGCACGGACGCCGCGATTCATGAAGGAGCTTCGCACCTGATCCTGTGGGGCGGATTGTCCGACCTCGGCCGGACTTACGAAGAACGGATCGACCTGCGCCGGATGCTGAAAAGGGTGCTGCAGGGCTCCGTCTACAAAATCCCCGAAACGTACGCGGAACGTTCGCCGATCCATATGGCGAGCCGGATTGCATGCCCGGTGCTGATCGTGCACGGTACCGAAGACCAACAGGTCGATTACGGCCATGCCCGGCGGATGTACGAAGAACTTCAGCGGCTCGGCAAACCGGCCGATTTGATTACGCTGGACGGACTCGGCCATCATATGCCGCAGCCGGTACGCATGGACGTGCTGGCGAAAATGTTCGCGTGGCTGGATCGCAGCAGCATGAACGGCAAGTGAACGACACAAAAAGGAACGGAAGCTCCGGGCTCCCGTTCCTTTTTGTGTCGGCCGCTTCAATCGGCTCCGCTCCCTTAATGCCCGCGCTGCGGCAGCAGCGTTCGCGGCGACGCGGCGTTCGCAATCCGCGCCGCGGCTTCCGTCAGCATGACGCCGCTGAGCTGCACGGCGAGCTGCACAGGCCCGGCAGGGACTTCCGCCCAGTCCGGACCGCACAATCCGGTATCCGCGTCGAGGCCCTGCCGCCACAGCAGCTCCGCGTTGTTACTAATAACGCGGCGCACCCGGTCAAGATCAGGCCGCTCTTCCAACAGCAGCACCAGGTAGCGGATCAGGATGCCTTTGAACAATCCCGTATCGTCGATGCCTTCGTCCGGCAGCTTGAGCGTCTCCGGCTCGCACAGCTGGTCGATGCACGCTTCGGCTGTGCGCAGCGCGTCTTCCAGATAGCGCGGCTCGCCCGTGCAGCGGTACAGTTCGACGCCCGCGCCGATCATGACGCCCTGACAGTACGTGAACTTCCAGTCGTAGTCGATCGCCCCGTCGCCGAGCCGGTTCATTCCGTCCCAGACGAAGCCCGTCTCCGGGTCGACCAGATGGTCGCGGTTCCAGGCGTAGGTCTCTTCGGCCCATTCCAGATCGCCTTCGTCGCCGCTCAACCGGTACAGCCGCGCCGCCAAAATGGCGGCCGGCGCGTTGGCCGGCGTGTTTTTATAGTCCAACTGGTCTTTTTTCCAAGCCATCCCGCCGCCGCAGAAATCGTTCCACGCCGTGCGGATATCCGCCCACAGTTCCAGCGCGTCCGCCTTGTAGCTGTCCTCGCCCGTGACTGAATAAGCGCGCAGCAGCGCCAGCGCCAACCATTCCATGTCGTCGTAATACTGGTGCAGGAACGTACCGCCGTTCGCCCGGCGCAGATTCCGGCTCAAGTCCGAGATCCGGCGCGCGTACCGCGCGTCGCCTGTCCGCTCCAGCGCGTCGACGAACGTGTCGATGACGTGCGCCTGCCACCAATAATAGAAGTTCTCGTTCGCGGGACCGGCGCCTGCCGGAAACCATTGGTTCAAAATGCCGGTCTCCCCGCTGCGATAACGGGCATACAGCCTCTCCTGAAACTCGTCCGCCCGACTGCCCCAACGATCCGCAGACGGCCGATGTTTCTGTTCGGCGCCGCCGCTATCCCGCGCGAACGTGTCCGCTCCGAACCGCGATTCCAGCCTCGCCGCGCTTTCGAACAGCATAACGCCGCTGAGCTGCGTGCACAGCTGCACGACCGGATCCTGCGGCCCCTGCCGCCAGTCCGGGCCGAACAGCGCCGCTTCGCCCCGGCGGCCCTGCGCCCAAAGCACGCGCGCATTGTGCCCGATCCACGTCGCGGCTTCGCGCAGACCGTCCGCCGCTTCGCCCGCGAACAGGGCTGCCTCCGCCGCATAGCGCGCAAGGATGCCTTTGAACAGTCCGGCATCGCCTCCGCCTTCCGCAGGCAGCACGCCGTCTTCGCCGGCCAGTTCCCCGCGCGCCGCAGCAAGCGTGCGCGCGGCGTCCGCGGCATACGCGCGGTCGCCCGTGCAGCGGTACAGCTCGACCGCCGCCCCGACGAACACGCCCTGGCAGTACGTGAACTGCCAGTCGTAGTCGATGGCTCCGTCGCCGGCACGGTTCATCCCGTCCCAGACGAATCCGGTCTCGGGATTCACGAGGTGCTCTTGCAGCCACACATAGATGCGGCGCGCCCAGTGCAGATCGTCTTCGCTGCCGAAAGCCCGGTACAGCCTCGCCGCGAGAATGACGGCGGGCGCGTTGGCCGGCGTATTTTTGTAGCCGGGCTGGTTTTTGTGCCAGGCGATGCCTCCGCGCATCTCTTCGTTCCAGCCGGTGCGAATATCCGCCCATAGTTGTAATACGGCGTGGCGGTACCGTTCTTCGCCTGTCGCTTCGTAGGCGCGCAGCCACGCCAGCGCCATCCATTCCATGTCGTCGTACAGCTCGTTCGGCCAGGCGCCGCCGTTGCGCGCCAGCACCCCTTCGTACAAATTGCCTAGCCGGCTTGCGTAGAACGGTTCGCCCGTCCGCTCGTAAGCGTCGATCAGCACGTCGGCCGCGTGCGCCATCCACCAGTAATGAAAGATCGTGTTGCAGGTCCCGCCGGGGCAGGGCGTCTCGATATCGTACATGGACAAGCCTTCGTTCCAGAACCGTTGTTCCAGCACGCGCTGCGCCTCGTCGGCCCGCCCTGCCCAGATTCCGCCTGTTTCCGTCATGATCGCGCTCCTCTCTCCTTCTTTTTCCGGAAAAGCGGCGTTCTCGTTTCCCTGTTACGGGTTTTCTTTTTCCAAGCCGAGCCGCCTTAATGCCCTAGCCTTTGATGCCGCTGAACGCGATCCCTTGAATGAAATAGCGCTGCAGCGCCAGGAACAGAATCAGGATCGGCAGGATCGCGACCAGCGCCCCGGCCATCATCGGTCCGTAATCGGTCTGGAAGTTGAACGAGAATGCCTGCAATCCCATTTGGATCGTCGCTTTGTCGGGATCGTTCAATACGATCATCGGCCACAGGAAGCTGTTCCAGCCCGCCTGGAAGGTGAAGATGCCGAGCGTCGCAAGCGCCGGCTTGGTCAGCGGCAGATAGATGCGCCAGAAGATGCGGAACTCGCCGCAGCCTTCGATTCTCGCCATCTCCATCATGTCCGACGGCAGCGCGAGGAAAAACTGCCGCATGAAGAACACGGCGAACGTGCCGGAAGCGCCCGGCAGAATAATGCCCCAGAACGAGTTCATCAGTCCCATGCCGCCGTCCCCGAACAAATCGTTGCCGCCCATGAGCGGAAAGTTGCGCAGCACGTACACGCTCGGAATCATCGTCACGATGCCCGGCACCATCATCGCCGCCAGCAGCAGGCGGAACATGCCGGAATTGCCTTTGAACTTCAGCTTGGCGAACGCGTAGCCGCTGAGCGAGCCGAAGAACAGATTCAGCACGACCCCGGTCGTCGCGAGGAAAAACGAATTCCAGAAATACAGCCCGAACGGCACGGTCGTGAACGCTTTGCGGTAATGATCGAGCGTGAACGACGTCGGAATCCATTGGATCGGCATGCTGAACATGTCTTCGTCCGGCTTGAACGACGTCATGACGCTCCAGTAGAACGGCAGGAACATGACGATCGCGATCAGGATGCCGACGACGTAGAAAGCGACTCCGTTCCATCTGCGCCGCGCCCGCGGACTGATCACATCCGACTTGCGCTTGCTTGAACCCGCACCTTGCCCTATCGCGGTCCCCATTGATGATTCCCCTCCTTGGGTGAAAGCCCGATCCGCAGCCGGTTTGCGCTACAGAATCGGCTCCTCCGATTTGTTCAGGCGCATGCTGATCAGCGAGAAGACGAGAATCGCCATCGCCAGCACGAACGCCTGCGCCGAAGCATAGCCCATTTGCAGCTGGTTGAATCCCTGCTGATAGATCAGGTAGACCGGCGTTTTGGTCGCGTTGGCCGGTCCGCCCTGCGTGAGGACGAACGCCTGGTCGAACAGCTGCAGCGCGCCGATGATCGCCATCGTGCTGACGAGGAACGTCGTCGGGCGCAGCTGCGGCCATGTAATGTAGCGCAGGCAGTCGAAGCGCGAAGCGCCGTCGAGCCGCGCCGACTCGTACAGATAGTCCGGAATGCCCTGCAGCCCGGCGAGGTAGATGATCATGTTCGAGCCTACGCTCTGCCACAGCGTCATCATGATGATCGCGATCATCGCTGTCTCGGTCTGCGACGTCCAGGCGGGCCCGACGATGCCGAAGCCGGACAGAATGCCGTTGACCATCCCGTATTCGGGGTGCAGCAGCCACAGCCAGACCGTCGCCGCGGCAACCGCCGACGTCAGCGTCGGCAGGTAATAGAATGTCCGCAGCACTTTGACGCCCCGGGCGGCGCGGTTGAGCAGCACTGCCAGCAGCAGCGAGATCAACAGATTGAACGGCACGAACACGATCGCGTAGAAGCCGACGTTGACGAACGTTTTCCAGTACAGATTGTCCTGCAGCAGACGGCTGTAGTTGGCCAGTCCGATCCAGTCGTTTTTGCTCAGCACGTCGTAATTCGTGAAGCTGAGATACAGCGCCATGCCGACGGGAATGATCATGAAGATCGCGAACAGCAGCATGGTCGGCAGAATGAACAGATAGCCCATTCGCGCCTGGTGCCGGCCGAGTCTGGCGGCCGACGAACGCGATTTTTCCAATTTTCCGGCTGATATCATGCGCTTGTCCCTCCGTGCGCGCCTGTCGGACTCTCCGGCGAGGTACGCGTTTTATGTGGCGGGCCGGATCTGTCACCGGGTCCGGTCCGCGCTTTTTTACCGATGCCGCCTTATTGCCGTACGGCTATACTGCCTTGTTTACTGCACGACCGCGTTTTCCTGAAGCAGGCGATCGCCGTCCGTTTGCGCTTTTTGCAGCGTGTCTTCGGCGCTCTGCTTGTTTTGCAGGAACAGTTCCAGGTTCGGGATCAGGGCGTTTTCTTCCATGACCGAATAACCGGGATGGGTCGGACGGACTTTGGCGTATTCCAGCGCTTCGAGGAACGGCTTCCAGCGCTCGTCTTCCGAGAAATACGGATCTTCGACCGCGGGACGGAACCCGGGAATGTTCTGGCTCGTTTTGGCCCACAGCAGCGCATTGTCTTTGTTGGCGGTCCACCATTTGATAAACTCCCACGCTTCGTCCGGATTTTTCGATCCCTGCGGAATGACGAGGCCGAATCCGCCCATATTGCCTCCGGTGTCGCCGGCCGGACCGGCCACGGGCGGCACGATGCCGTATTCCAGGTCTTTGCCGTATTTGTCGTACGTGCTCAGCATCCACGGGCCCGTGTACAGCATGGCGACTTTGCCGGTCACGAACGCGTCCGCGCCTTCGCCGAGCCCTTCTTCGAAGCCGACTTTGTACACTTTGTCTTCGTTCATCATCCGGCCCCACAGATCAAGTACCTGCTTGCCGGCTTCGGTATTGACGTTCACTTTGCCGTCTTCGGTCATGACGCTGCCGCCGGCCTGGCGGATATACATGCTGAACAATCCGGGGTCGCCGAGCGACATGCCCGCCACGTTCAGTTTATTGCCGTCCCATTTGGTGAGCGTTTTGGCGACGTTCGCCAGGTCGTCCCACGTCTTGGGCGGCTGCAGCCCGGCTTCGTCCAGCATCTTTTTGTTGTAAAAAAGAGCGCGGGTATCGACGGTCAGCGGAAGGCCGTACAGTTGGTCCTGGTACGTCAATTCCTTCAGCGCTTCTTCGTAAAAATCGGCCCGGTCCAGACCGTCGCGCTCGACGTATTCGTCGACCGGGTGCAGCACGTTTTTGGGCGCGTACAGCGACGTCCGCCAGCGGTCCCAGAAGACGATGTCCGGCGTGCCGCCGTTCGTCGCCGCCGTCAGAAACTTCGTGATCACGTCCTGCTGCAGCACGTATTTCACTTCGATCTTGTCCTGCGAGGCGTTAAACGCCTTGACCATCGTCTGGATCTGCTCCTGCCCGTCCCCGCCCCAGTCGCCCCACAGCGTCAGCGTCTTTTTGCCGCTGGCGCTTTGCCCGTCCGCCGCTCCGCCGCTTCCTCCGCAGCCCGCCAGCAGACCGATCATCAGCACCGCCGCGGCCATGGCCGCAATGACTTTTCTCAAATTCCCCGCCTCCTCGTTTCGAATGCAAGCTTCGCGGCCGGACCCGCCGGCGCGCGTCTTCCCGTTACTTCCTGACGACGATTCCGCTGCACATCAGCGCCAGTTCGCAGAACATCATGTTCGCCCAGGAGAACCACGGACGCGTGAACTGTTCGGGCTCGTCCGCGTGGAACCCTTCGTGCATGTACCCCGTCCCTCCGTCCGTCGTCATGAGCAGTTCCAGCATGCGCTCGCGCTCCGCTTCGTGCCCGGCCGTCATGCCCTGCATCGCCAGCGCGATGGGCCAGATATAATTCGGCGGCGTATGCGGACTGCCGATTCCGGAAGCGGCTTGCCCGGCGTAAAAATAAGGATTGTCCGCGCTGAGCACGAACGACCGCGTCGCTTGGTACAGCGGATCGTCGGCGCCGCAGTAGCCGAGATACGGCAGCGACAGCAGGCTCGGCACATTGGCGTCGTCCATCAGGTTGAACGCACCGAGCCCGTCCGCTTCGTACGCGTACAACCGGCCGAATTCCGGATGCTCCGTCACGCCGCTCTGTTCGATTCCTGCCCTGAGTTCCCCGGCCAGCGCTTGCGCAGCTTCCGCGAGCTCGGCATCGCCGAGCACGTCCCGGGCGATCTCCGCGGCATACCCGAGCGCCACGACGGCAAAAGCGTTCGACGGCACCAGATAGCCGTATCGGCAGGCGTCGTCGCTCGGCCGGAAACCCGACCACGTCATGCCGGTATATCCGGTCTTCATACCGAGCCCGTTTCGCTCCAGCGTATCGGTCGGCGCACCGCTCGTACGCACGAAGCGGTAGCTTGAATCGCGCTCGTGATGCTGCTCTGTCCGCCACGTGTCGATGATGACTCTGACGCCCTGCCGGAAAGTGTCATCGAACTGCGAGACGCGGCCCGCGTTTCTCCAGAGCAGGTACGCCAGTTGAATCGGGTAACAGAGCGAATCGATCTCGTATTTCCGTTCCCAGATCCATGGCCCGGACTCGGTCTCGTCGCCTTGATGCCCGTGTCCGTTGGCGCTTTCGTTGAACGCGTTGGCGTAAGGATCAAGCAGCACGTACCGGAACTGCCGGCGTACCACTCCTTCGATCAGGTCGCCGATCTCCGGGTCTTCGCTTGCCGTCAGAAACGGTCGGACCTGCGCGGCCGAATCTCTCAGCCACATGGCGGGGATATCGCCGGTAATGACGAACGTCGTGCCGTCTTCCTGCTTCTTGAGCGTCGTGTTCCACGTATTGGCCAGGCAGCGTTCAAACCGCTCGGCTACTTCCGTTCCCTGCCTGGCCTGCACTTGCGCGGTCAAACGCTTCAGCGCCGACGGGATTTCCTGCGTGTTTGGCATCGTTGTCGCTCCTCTTTTCCGGGACTCACATTGTCCAGCCCCTTTATGTAACCGCTCTCAAAATCGAGTATATTGGCATAACATATTAATGTCAATATATTATTTAAAATTTTGCGCTATGTTGGTATATGTAGCAAAAGAGGACTTCGCCGGGGGCGAAGTCCTCAAGTTTCACAAAAAGTCCAATCTGTACACAATCGATAATCGCTGTAAAAAGAATCGTGAAAAAATGCGTGACGGTCGCTTGTCGCCTTTTGTACCGGCTGATTCAGCTCTTTCTGACGGCGGCCGTCGAAGAACCGGGAACGAGTTCGGCAGGCAATCTTACTTCGGCGGCAGGCTGTGTGCCGGCGAGGATACCGAGTACGGTCTCGATCGCCAGGCGGCCCATCTCTTCTTCTTTTTGACGAATATGCGTAAACAGATAACCTTCGCCCACATTGAGCGTCGGGCTGTCGAAGCAGACGATCGAAAGGTCCTGCGGCACTTTTTTGCCCAACCGTTCCGCGGCGGCTTTGGCGAGCAGCGCAATATAATATTCGATCGCGAAAAAAGCGGTGATGTCCGGATGGCTCTCCAGATGCTCCGCGATACGCTGAATCTCTTGTTCGATATTGCTCGCGTAAAAAGCATCGGGCAGCGTCGCCGTGATGTCGTTCATCCACAGCCCGCGGTCGGCCGCGATGCCGCAGTCGGCATGGGCGCGCACGAAGCCTTCGATCCGCTCCTCGATCGCCGTCGTATCGCGGGGCGGAGGCGAGAGCAGCGCAATATTGCGGTGGCCGAGCTCGAACAAATGGTTGACGGCAAGCGCCGCGGCTTCCGCGTTGTCGGTGCTGATCGACGCGGCGGCCAAGCCTTTGAGTTTGCGGTCGATCAGCACGAGCGGGAACTCGGCGATCACGAGCTTCAGAATCTCCGCATTGAAATATTCGCCCTGCGCCGGAAAAACGATCAGCCCGTCCACGCCGAGGCCGCGCATTTTCTGGATAGCCGATTCTTCGCTGGCCTGATCGCCGAACGTGCGTCTCAGCACCAAAAAGCTGTCGTTTTTCCGGGTGAACTCTTCCATGCTGTAGAGCAGGCGCGTGCCGTAACTGGCGGAAAAGTCGGTCAGCACCAGCCCGATCATTTTTTCTTTTGCCGCAGGGACGGTACGGTCGGCAGTCTGCGCCGAAGCAGCCCGCCCCGGCCGCGGTCCGTCGGGCGAATCCGAGCTGACAAAAGAGCCCCGTCCCGGCATACGGACGATCGCGCCTTCGGCGGCCAGCAGATCAAGCGCTTTTTTGCTCGTGATCCGACTGACGTTGTAGGCGTCGGCCAGTTCTTTCTCCGACGGGATCTTGTCGCCGCTGCGGTACACGCCGGTCTCGATCAAGCTGCGCGTTTCGTTGAATATTTTCTCGTACATGGGAATCGAAGAAGATAACTCTTTCAAAAGGCTTTCCTCCGCTTCTGCTTAACGTTTATATAACAATATATCATGTTATGTAGCAGGCTGTCCATGCCTTGGACTTCTGCGCTTCCGGCTTGGCTTGGCTTGGCTAACGAATCGTATCCGTTACAATTCTCGGCCGTCCTCCAGACGTCCGGTTAACTCTTTGCTCCGCCTTTTCTCGCTTCCGTTATCGGGACTATCCCTTTTCGGTTCCTGAAATACGCCAAAAACCCGACCCTCCGTCTAGGGAGTCGGGTTTTCAAGCAATTTGTAGGCAAGCTGCGCTCGGCACGGAGGACGAAAAGTTCTTCCCTGCCGCCATTTGTTCGGTAACCGGGCACCGGGCCGCTTCGCGGCTTCACTCCGCCAACTGTTCCATCTGCAGCACGCCGAAAAATCGGCCGTCGCGGGTGACGATGACGGCGTCCCGACGTGTACGCGAAGAACGGTTCTTCGCCCGCTCGCGCACGAGATCGATCGGGGTGTCGAAGTCGACGATCAGCGGATCGGGATTCATGATGCGGCCGATCGCCAAATCGCGGAAATGGTCCGGCTCGTACTCGGCGGTCGTCTGCATATAGAACGTCTCGCTCATGAGCATGCCGGAAGGGCGCAGGCGGCTGTCGCATACGACGACGCACGCTTCCTGCGGCCGTTCCAGCAGCAGCGCCTGCATCACGCCGCAGGTCGCGGAAGCCGGCAGTACGGCGGCGGAGACTACGGACAATCCGGCCGCCCCCGCGGCGTGCCGGTCCGGTGTAGCGACGCTTCCTGCTTGTGTGTTCCGGTCGATCTTCGGGTCGATCGTATGGTGAGCCTCGCCGCTGTTCACGCCGACGCGGCGACTGTTTCCTTCATGGGTTAACGTCATCTTCTCCAGCTCCTTCTCTTCAAAACGCGGCGGATTCGTCGATACACCGCGCGTTCCCGGCTGTTGTTCCTGCCTTCCTGCCGTACATTATCCGTCATCTTACGGCTTGAACATCAGCGCCGTTCGGGAAAAGTGTAACTTTGAAGTAAAGTTCGCAATAAAGTTCCAAGCCAAAACGAATACGAAGTTGGAAAAAGACACAAATCAAAAAATGCGGCCGAACAGGATTCCTGTTCGGCCGCACGTTTGGGTTGAATCTTATCTATCGGATTCGGCTGGTTTGCGTTCCGTTTAGTTCCGTTGATCCGAAATCGGACGTTTTACTTGCGTTTGCGAGCCGCCAGCGCAGCGCCGGACAAGCCGATCGCCACGATCGACAGGGCGAGCGTCACGTACAGCAGCGTATTGTTCGGCTGCGCGGCCGGCGCATCGGACACGGCGGATGCTTCCTGCGTATCCGCGGTCCCGGTCGTGTCGGCCGGAGTCTCCGCTGCGGCGCCGTCGGCCGGCGCAGCCGCCGGATCGCTCACCGCCGCTTCGCCTTCAACCGCCTCGGCCGCTTCGGCCGGAGGCGTCGCTTCGCCCGCGGCCGCAGCCTGGCCGTGCGCGTTCGCGGCCGTCTCGCCGGCTTCCGCGCCGATCGTCGTCATCGAATGCGGCGTGGCGGCGTCTTCATCGCCTGTCCATTCCACGATGCTGCCGTCCGCGTAATACTGGAACGCGTCCCAGGCAATATCGCCCGCCTGTTCCGGGTTTTTGACGACGAACGTAAAGCGTTGGAATTGACCGGCCGCGATGCCGTCTCCTTCCGCTTCCCACGTCACCGTGCCGGCTGTCTCGTCGACCGCGGTCGTCCAGCCCGGAATCGGCTCGTACTGCTGGAACTCGGCGCCTTCCGGCATTTTGAGCACGACTTTGTTCGTATTGACGTCTTTTTCGACCGGGACTTTCATCGTGTACGTTTCCCAGGCTCCCGTACCGGACTCTTTCGGCATGACCGTGACGTGCGCGCTGGCTACCGCCGTGAACATCAGCAGCGCCGCGGAAGCCGGAGCCGCCAAAGCCAGCAGTTTTTTCCACGTTCGGTTCATCTTCGTTTCGGTTGCGTTTGTCATTTCTTGTATCCCGCCTTTTGTTTTGTTATATTGTTCGGCTTTGCAGTCTGGATTTAGTCCTGCACGTCCATCGTAAACGTCCGGTCGGCCTGCTCGAACTTCTCGGACAGCCCGTGCACCTCGACGTTCCACGCTCCCGCACTGCCGAAATACAATCCGGACACTTGATAACTGCCGTCCGGCTGCGCTTCGGCGATCATCTCTGTTCCGTCGCCCGGCGAAGCCTGCGGCGCGACGTTTAGCGTCACCTGCTGCCAATCGGTACGCGGCTTCCCCTGCGCATCGGCAAAACGGACCGTGAAGATCGACGTTCCGACCCGAAGCGGAACGACTTCAAGCGTAATGACCGCGTTCTCCGCGTCTTCGGACGGCTGCGTCGCCGCAAAGTTCGCCGGAGCGGCCGCGACAGGCTGCGGCGTCGATACGTTCGTCAGCAGCCCCGCCACGACCAGCACGACGATGCCGATGGCCATTTCAGCGGCCAGCGAAGCGGTGCCGCGCCGATCTCCTTCACGCCGGGCGCGCCGGAAATGCACGAACCCGAGTCCCAGCATGAGGAGCAGCAGCGCGACTTTGACCAGAATCAGCCGGCCGTACAGACTCGTCAGCAGATCCGACCATGCCGGCACGTGCGCGAGGCTCATGACGACCCCGCTCAGCACGAGCGCGACTACCGAAGCGAATGCCCACGGCGTGAAGCGGCGGAACGCTTTTTGCCAGAACGGAGGGCCTTCGCCCGCCGCGGCCGGCAGCGCCAGCAGCAGCATGAGCATGCCGCCGACCCAGACCGAAGCGCCGAGCAGATGCAGCGTGTCCGCGATCACCTGGCCGAACACGTTCGGCGAACCGGCCGCATGCCCGGTCAGCGCTTTGGTGACGAGCAGCAGGGCAAAGCCGACGATGACGATCGTCCAATGGCCGCCTCTTTTGCCCCAGCCCATGACGTCGTTGACGACGACCGCTCCCGCGATCAGCATGAGCAGCAGAATTTGCAGCAGGAACATCCGTCCCGAAGACGTGCCTTCGAGCGTCTGGGCCAAAATTTCGCGGCCGAACGCTTCGCTCCACGGCACGTCCGCGAACAGTTTCGCCTGCAGCGGCAGCCCGATCAGGATGACCAGCAGCAGTCCCGCCTGCGAAGCCCAGAACACGATCCGGGCCGGCCGCGTCGCCCGCTTGACGCTCCGCAGGTCGGCCGGCAGCAGAAACGCGAGGTACAGCATGCTGCCCGCCGTCAGCGACAGCAGCGTGTACAGCGCCGCGCGCTGGATGACCGTGTCGGCCGACGGCGTATAATTGTCTTCGCCGCCGGAGACGCCGGCGTCGGTCAGCACGCCGTCCGAACCGACGCCGAAGCGGACCGTGCCGCGGATCGGATGGCCGTCGGCCGAGACGACGCGCCATTTCATCGTGTAGATGCCGTCGGGGAATTCGCCTTCGACGCTTGCCGTGACGAGATGCGAATCTTCCGGCGATACGGCGGCTTCGCCGATCGGCATCTCGTCGCCTTTGGTGTTCGTTACTCCGATCGACAGGAATTCGCCCTGGATCGTCTCGTTGAAATTCAGTTCAAGGCTGCCGGGCATGTTCGCCACCGAAGTCTGGTCGCCGGGATTTGACGACAGCAAGGTGGCATGCGCCGAGGCGAGGCCCGGCAATGCGACGCCCGCCGCGATCAGTGCCGCAAGCAATATAAGCGGCAGCCTTTTCCATCTGCTAAGCCATAAATTCAAAGTAGGCCTTCCTTTCCGTTCAGCGCTCGCCGCCGAATCCGTCACGGCCGACCCAGCCTTTTTCTATCGCGTAGCGGGTCAGCTGGACGCGATTTTGCAGCTGCAGCTTTTGCAAAATATTTTTGAGATGATTTTTCACCGTATGTTCGGAAATGCCGAGCACTTCGGCCGCTTCGCGGTTGGTCAGCCCGGAAGCGACCTGCCGCAAAATTTCGCGTTCCCTGCCGGTCAGCGTATCGCCGCTTTCGGGTTCGGCGGCCGGCGCCGAAAATTCCTTCAGAATCTGAAAAGCGAGTTCACGGCTGAGCGGCGCTTCTTCGCTGACGATCGCCCGCAAATATTCGATCCAGGTCGACGGAGCGAGATTTTTGAGCAGATATCCCTGCGCGCCCTGCTTCAGCGCTTCCAGCAGGTAGGCAATATCGTCGGATACGGTAATGATGACGATTTTGACGTACGGATAAGACATTTTGATCCGCCCTGTCGCTTCCAGCCCGCCCATGCCGCTCATGCGGATATCCATAAGTATGAGGTCGGGCATCCATTGTTCGGTAAAAGAGATCGCTGCCGCGCCGTCCGAGACGACGCCGACCACTTCAAACGACGGATCGAGCGACAAAATGTCGCAGATCGCTTCCTGCGCATGCTTGTGGTCGTCCACGACCAATACGCGGCACCGGTTCATACGCTCGCCTCCCCTTTGCCCAGACGCACCGAAGTCCGCCCCGGCTTGTCGTCCAGCTCGAACGTCCAGCCCATTTCGGCGGCCCGGTCGGCCATGATCTTGAGTCCGTAGCGGCCGGGCGCCGCCAGCGGATCTCCCTGAAACCCGCGTCCGTCATCCGCGATCTCGACCGTCCAGCCGGCAGCCGAGCCCCGGCCGGTCACTTCCGTGCGCGTCGCATGCGCATGCTTGCGCACGTTGATGACCGCTTCGCGGATGCAGGCGAGCAGCTCCGCCTTCTCGCGCGTCGCCAGCGCTTCGTCGGGCAGGCTCCAATCGACACTCACGTCGATCATCGCCTCGACCGCCAGCCGCCCGACGCGCGCGGCCATCGATTCCTCGGCCGCGTAGGCCGAGCCGGGCACGCCTGCGGCCGCGGCTTCGCCCGGCTGTTTCGCGCCGCGCTTGGGCGGCGCTTCTTGCTTCGCCGCTTCTGCGCCCGCGCCAGGCGCCGGCGCTCCCCCGGCGACCGCCGTCTGCGGCGTGCCGGCACGCGCCGTCTCTTTGAGGTTCGCCAGCGCCTGGCGAACGTACCGGTCGACTTCGTGGACCGTGCGGCGCACCGCGCCGAGCTGGTCGCCGAGTCCCGCTTCATCGGCGCCCCGCTCCATCCGGTCAAGCTTGACCGACAGCAGGAACAGCGACTGCGCGATCCCGTCGTGCAGTTCGCGCGCCAGTTCTTCGCGCGCTTCGAGGCTCGCTTTCATGCCGCGCGCCTGCGTCAGCTCAAGCTGCATGCGCTCCAGCAGGGCGAACAGCCGGCGCAGCAGCGTCACGCTGACGAGAAACAACAGTATGGGCGTCAGCACGTTGCCGGCGTCCATGGACAAGACCGGCATCAGAAATTGATGCCGGACATATTCCCACAAGCCGACGACGATCGTCGGCACGAACAAAATCAGCCATTTGATTTGCGTATAACTCATGCGTCCTCCTGCCTTCCGTTTTGACGGCATGGCTTTCTTCTTAAATTTTAACCAAAACCGCTCGGCTTCAAATGGCCCGTTCGGGCTACGTTTGACGCTTTTTTGACTTTTTCGCGTCCCGGCAGCCTTGAATTGTTCACTTATTGATCACAATCGGGTAAACTGGCTAAAGTGCTTCTATTGTCCTATATGAATATGGTTCCATCCGTGGAATCCCTTTAATGCACTTTTAATCGAAAGCGGAGGTTGCAGCAATTGGAATTGTATTGGTTCGGTCAAGCCCCCTGGTTTTTGCTCGTTCTGAATTTATTGTTGGCGCTCACCGTCGTTTTCCTCGAGCGGCGCGACATCGGCGTGACCTGGGCCTGGCTGATGGTCCTCTTTTTCCTGCCGATCGCCGGGTTCATCCTGTATCTGTTCTTCGGACAGAACCTGAGCCGGGTCAAACGTTATCAATTCCGGGAACAGGAAAAGATTTTGCTGCCCGGCATCTCTGTCCAGCGTCAGCAGCTGCTCGACGAAGAACTGCATTTCAACGATCCGCGCACGGCGCGCTACCGCGAGCTGCTGCATATGAACATGGTCGGCGACTTTTCCCTGTATACGCAGGATAACGACGTGACCGTCTACGCGGACGGCACCGAGAAATTCGACGCGCTGCTCGCGGACATCGCCGGCGCGCAGACGTATATCCATGTCCAGTATTACATCTGGCAGAACGACAAGCTCGGACGCCGCCTGATCGACGCGCTGACCGAAAAAGCGAAGCAGGGCGTCGAAGTCCGCGTGCTGTACGATGCATGGGGCAGCAAAAAGATCGGACGCCGCTTCCTGCACGACTTCCGCGAAGCGGGCGGCATGGCGGCTCCCTTTTTCCCGTCGCGCATTCCGTTTATCAACTTCAAGATGAATTACCGCAACCACCGCAAGCTGGTCATCATCGACGGCTCGTGCGGGTACATCGGCGGGTTCAACGTCGGGGACGAATACCTCGGCGAGGTGAAAAAGTTCGGCTACTGGCGCGATACGCATCTGCGGATCGAAGGCACGGCGCTGATCCAGATGCACGCGATCTTCCTGCACGACTGGAGCTTGTCCGTCCGCCAGAAGCTGCCCGAGAATGTGTTCCTGTCCGTCACCCGTCCGTTCGAAGGCAAAGTCGGCGCGCAGATCATCTCCAGCGGCCCCGACCAGAGCCGGGAGACGATCAAGCTGTCCTACATCAAGATGATGGACGAAGCGCGCGAGACGATCATGATCCAGACGCCGTATTTTATTCCGGACGAGAGCATGATGACCGCGCTGAAGATGGCGATTCTGTCCGGCGTCGAAGTGCATCTGATGATTCCCAAAGTGCCCGATCACAAAATGGTCTACTGGGCGTCGTATTCGTACCTCGGCGAACTGCTCGATCTCGGCGTCAACTGCTATCTGTACAAAAAAGGATTCCTGCACGCCAAAACGATGGTCGTCGACGGCCGCCTCGCGTCGGTCGGCACCGCCAACATGGACATTCGCAGCTACAAGCTGAATTTCGAAGTCAACGCGATCCTGTACGATTCCGGCAAAGCCGGCGAGCTGGAGAGACTGTTCCGCGCCGACATGGAAGACAGCGAGATTCTGACCGTGGAGCAGTACAAGCTGCGTCCGCTGGTGCGCAAAGCGCTGGAGTCGTTCACGCGGCTGCTGTCGCCGATTCTGTAAGGGACGCTCCGTCGTTCCAAGCCTTTTTATCCGTCAAAAAAATCCGCTGTTCTCGCCACTCCGGCGATTGCAGCGGATTTTTCGTGCGTGTAGGCGGCATCGAATGTGCGGCGGCCCCGGCCGCCGCACATTCGCCCAGCGCAGAACGTAAGCGGATCGCAGTCAGGTCGGCCGGTCGATCTTGAACAGTCGGCCGAGCTCCGCGTATTCGCTGCCGGCCAGGCGGGCGACCGGACGCAGCTGCTCGGTCCGCACGTAGCCGCGCTCTTCATCGTAGATCGACTCGTCGAGCCGGAAGCGCAGGATGCGCGCGATCAGCAGATCGTGCGTCACGCGGCCGTCGTCCGCCTTGAGCGGCAGATGCGATTCCAGGCGGCATTCCAGCCGCACTTTCGCTTCGGCGATGCCCGGCACCGCCACGGCGTCGCTGTCGACGAGCGTCAGGCGCGTCAGGTCGATCTCGCTCTCGCCGGGCGGCAGCAGCGCCGCGGTCTTGTTCATCTCTTCGACGAGACTCTCGTCGCAAATATGCACGACCAGTTCGCGCGTGTCCGTTACGTTGCGCGCCGTGTCCTTCATGCCGCCGTCCGGGCGGCGGGCGACGGAGAACGCGACGAGCGGCGGGTCCGAGCTCACCATGTTGAAATAGCTGAACGGCGCCGCGTTGACGATGCCGGTCTCGCTCGACAGCGACGTCACCCAGGCGATCGGACGCGGCACGATGGTGCCGGTCATCAGTTTATACACAAGCTTGCTGTCCAATTGCTGCGGATCGAGATTGGGCATGGGAAAACTCCTCTCGTAAAAAGCACGTCAAATAACGCCGACCGTCGGGCGCCGCGAAGCTTGGGCGTCCGATCCGGCGTCTGCTGCTCGCTTTTTTTCACATAAAAACGGCCCCCGCGCCTCAACTCATCGCGGGAACCGTCCTGCATACACTTTACACCACTACTGCGAAAAAGTCATGCAGCTTTTACGCGGAACCTGTTTACAGCTCGATCTCGGCCGCGCGGGCGTTCGATTCGACCTGCTCCACGCTTTTGCAGCCCGGGATGACGCAGCTAACGGCCGGGTTCTTCAGGCACCAGGCCAGCGCCCATTCCGCCATGCCTACGCCTTCCGGCACTTCGCCGCGGCGAATCTCTTCGACCTGCTTCAATTTCTCGTCGACTTCCGCGCGTTCGCGCCCTTTGCGCACATTGTCTTCGAACACGGCGCCCGGCTTGTATTTGCCGCTCAGGAAACCGCTTGCCAGCGGCACGCGCGCCAGCACGCCGAGATCCTGGCGTTCGCAGGACGGGAAGACGCGTTCTTCCGGCACGCGGTCGATCCGGTTGTAGACGACCTGAATCGCTTTGGCGTTCACCTGGGTCGCTTTGTCGGTCTGGTACAGATTGTCGTTGCTGCCGATCGAGATGCCCAGATTGCGGATCTTGCCGGCCTGCATCTGCTTGTCCAGCATCGTCCACAGCTCGTCGTTGTCGAATACTTCGTCCGAACCGGAATGGAATTGGTACAGGTCGATATAATCGGTGCGCAGCGATTTGAGCGATTCTTCCAGCTGGAGACGGATCTGGTTCGTATCCCAGGCGTTCGTCCAGTGGTCATGCCATTGATGGCCGAATTTGCTGGCGACGATCCAGTCTTCCCGCTTGCCTCGCGACAGATAATCGCCGATCAGGCTTTCCGAGAGATGATGCGGTCCGTAGCACTCGGCCGTGTCGATCAGGTTGATGCCCAGCTCCTGCGCCCGGTTCAAAATGGCATCGACGTCGTGCTGCTTGTAATCCTGACCCCAATCGCCTCCGAACTGCCACGTGCCTACGCCTACGACGGATACGTTCAATTCGGTACTGCCCAATCTTCTGTATTTCACTTCCGCTCACCTCTTCATGATGTTTTCGGGACGCCGGGCGTCCCGCGCAGCCGGTATGGATGACCTTTTCCGGATAGCGCTTCCATGATAGGGGATCGCCGGACTTTTTTCAATCCCTTTCCGTTCGTTCGGTGCAAAAAACGTCAAACAGCCGTCTTCCCGCAGGAAGACGGCTGTTTGGGCAGAACGTGAACGGATGCAGCTTCACACTTTGGTCTTGGCCAGCAAATAGAGGAAATAAGGCGCGCCGATCACGGCGACGACGACGCCGGTCGGAATATCGGTCGGCTGCAAAATCCAGCGTCCGAGCGTATCGGCCACGAGGACGAGCAGCGCGCCGGCCAGAGCCGATACGGGCAGCAGAATCTGGTGCTTGGGCCCGACGAGCCGGCGGCCCAGATGCGGGCCGATCAGGCCGACGAAGCCGATGCCGCCGCTGACCGCGACGCAGGCGCCGGCCAGGCCGACCGCCGCGGCGAGCAGCAGCAGCCGTTCGCGCTCGATCGCCGTGCCGAGTCCCGTCGCCGTTTGATCGCCCATGTTGAGCACGTTCATCACTTTGGCTTTGTAGAATACGAACGGCAGGAACAGGATCAGCCACGGCAGCAGCGCCACGACGAACTTCCAGCTCGTGCCCCAGATCCGTCCGGCCAGCCACGAAGCGACGAACTGATACTCTTCCGGATTGAGGCGCAGCGTCAGCACGATCATCGCCGCGCTGATGCCCGCCGCGACTCCGATGCCCACGAGCAGCATCCGCGTCGGCACGAGACCTTCGCCTTTTTTGTAAGACAGCACGTAGATCAGCACCGCCGCAGCGCCCGCGCCGATCAGGGCGAGCACCGGCAGCAGGAACACGGAGCCGCTGACCGTCGACGAGAAGAACGAGACGTATAGCATGACCATGAGGCCCGCCCCGGCGTTGACGCCGAGAATGCCGGGATCGGCCAGCGCGTTGCGCGACAATCCCTGCATGACGCAGCCCGATACGGCCAGCCCCGCCCCGATCAGGATCGATATGACAATGCGCGGCAGCCGGAACTCGAACAGGATCAGATGCTGCTGATCCGTGCCCTGGCCGAACAGCGTCCGCATGACGTCCATCGGCGACAGCCGGATAAAGCCGGTGTTCATGCTGACGATAAACGCGGCAATGATCAACACGATAAAAATTACGATAACCAGGAGCCCCCGGCTGCGCTTGCGGCGCTCGGCCTGGTGAATCATCGATTCCATTACAGGCTCCTCCTTTCTTTGACCGCGAGATACAGGAAGAACGGCACGCCGATCAGCGCGACAAGCGCGCCGATCGGCGTCTCCTGCGGCGGATTGATCATGCGCGCGGCCAGATCCGCGAATACGATCAGCAGACTGCCGAGCACCGCGGAACACGGAATGATCCAGCGGTAATCGACGCCGACGAGTTTACGCGTCAAATGCGGAATGATCAGGCCGACGAAGCCGACCGATCCGACGACCGAGACGGCCGTGCCGGCCAGCACGAGCACGATCAGCACGCCCAGCAGCCGGACGAGGCCGGTGCGCTGGCCGAGGCCGGTCGCGATATCGTCGCCCAGGCTGAGCAGCGTAATCGAACGCGACAGCGCGATCGCGCCGAGCAGCGCGGCCGCGACGACCGGAAGAATGATCTGGATTTGCAGCCACTGCGTGCCGGCGACGCCGCCGGCATACCAGAACGCCAAATCCTGGCCGATCTTGAAGTAGAGCGCCACGCCTTCGCTGAGCGCGGTGAACAACGCGCTCACCGCCGCTCCCGCCAGCACGAGGCGGATCGGCGTCAGGCCGCCTTTGGACCGCGAACCGATGCCGTACACGATCCCGACGCCGGCTCCGGCGCCCACGAACGAATACAGCATAAGGCCGAGAAACGACAGTCCCGGGGAAAATGCGAAACATAAAGCCAGCGCAAAGCTGGCTCCGGCGTTCAGCCCGAGCAGGCCGGTATCCGCGAGCGGATTGCGCGTCATGCCCTGCATGATCGCGCCGGCGACGGCGAACGCCGCGCCGACGATCGCCGCGCCGATGACGCGCGGCATACGCAGTTCCCGGATGATCTGGTGCTCCGTCAATTCCGGATTAAAATGAAACAGCGCGTTCCAGACGTCGGGCAGCGCGATATCTTTGGCTCCGATCGCGATCGCGACCGCCATGCCGAGAAGAAGCAGGATGACCCCGCCGACCAAAATCAGCGAAGCGGCCCACGGCCGCGAACGGACTTTGACTTTCTCTACGGCTTTCTGCGGCGTTTCGGGCAAAGCGGACGGTCTCATCGCGGTTCGCCCTCCCCGCTGCGCAGGCTGCGCTCGAAGCGTCGGCCGCCGTCTGTTTGGTTTTGCGGCCGCGCGGTTGTTGCGTTTTGCATATGGTTCACGACATCACCCTTTTCCGAATGCACGCCAACGCCTGTTCGACGGGCCGTACGGACATTCTTGCTTGATCTTCAGGCGGGCGGCGAGCTTCCGGTCCGGCAGTCGCGCGGCAGCCGGTTATGTATGCCTTCATGCGGATTTCGGCTTCCCGCCTTTGCCCGGACCCAACCCAATTGCCCACCTAAATGAGATTCGTTATCAACAGTATAGCAGGCCAAAAATTTCGCGTCTATAAAAAAGGGAAACCGGATGCCGCCGGCGGGCCGATTCCCCTGCACATTCGGAGCCGAAACGGACGGTCAGCGGACGCAAAACGGGCATGGAAAGAGCACAAAATGGTCACGGAACAGGTACAAAAAAAACGCCTTGTCACGCAGCGGCGTCAGGTTTCAAATTCTTTTTCCATTGTTTAATAATATTGTCTGTCATCTGATTGGAGACGTCCATGTTGGGGTAATGTAACCTATAATCTCAATAATATAAGTATAAGGTATAAAGAATAAGCAGCAAGGGGGCCGGCATCATGGCAGGACATGAAATTAAAAAGGCCGTATTCAAGGAAGAGGTCCTTCGTCTGCATCTGATTAGCGGAGAATTTTATACGGGGCCGTGTTATCCCGATTTGACCAACAACAGCTTTTTCAAAATAAGTACTTCCGAGAAAACTTTCTCGCTTCCTTACTGGGCGGTCAAACGTTTCGAACGTCTGCACTGACTCTTTCGATTTTAAATAAATCTTTCATGCTTGGCCTCATGCCACACACTCGATTCGATCATTCCGGACTCCGTCGACGCATCCTGCGCCGGCGGGGTCTTTATGCGTCGTTTATTTAAGTTTATTTGTTTTTCACGGACACATATCATTTGCAGGTTTTTTTCCGATATAACAGTCATAACCTACAAATGTATGCCGTTTGCGTTTCCTGCCTGAAACGGAACGTCCGAGGAGGATGCTTATGTTGTCGAAAGTGCTGTACCCGTTCACGTCCGTGCTGTCCCGATTGAAATATGCCCAGAAGTTCGTGCTGATCAGCGTGCTGTTCGCTGTTCCGCTCGCGCTGCTGTTTGCTCTCTGGTTCAGCGCTACCCAGTCCAAAATCCAGGCGACCGAACTGGAGAAAAAAGGACTGACGCAGATCGAAGCCGCTCTGCCGTTCATGCTGTCGATCCAGCAGCACCGCGGCCAGGCCAATGCGCTGCTCAGCGGAGGCGGAGCCGACAGCCAGCGCAAGCTGGACGAAATCTCCGCCCAGACCGACGCCAACGCCGCGCTTGTCACGCAGGCCGAAGGACAATCGGGCCTGCCCGGCTCGGCCGCCGAATGGCAGCGGCTCTCCGGCGAGTGGACGGCGCTCGAAGCCGAGACCGCTTCTCTGTCTGCCGCGGACAGCTTCGCCCGCCACAGCGAACTGGTCGGGCAGCTGCTCGACTTCATGATCAAAAGCGCCGACGAATCCGGCTTGTCGCTCGATACGGAAATCGATTCGTTCTATCTGATGGACATCGTCGTCAAACGGCTGCCGACTCTGATCGAAGGGACCGCCCAAATCCGCGGCAGCGGGAACGGCATACTGACCAAGCGCCAGGCTTCGCCGGAAGCGCGGACCGATACGGCCGTCAAGAAGGCCCAGGCGGCTGCCGAACTCAAGCAGTTGAACGCGGCGCTCGCGAAGTTCGCGACGTTGAACCCCGAAGCGGAAGCACAGATCGAAGCTGCGGCGCAGACGACGGCCGCTTCGATCGATTCGTTCCTGTCGTTGGCGCAGAGCCAACTGTTCGACGATCCGACCTTGTCTTCGGACCCGGCTGCCTTCTTCTCGGCGGGAACTTCGACGATCGACGAAGCGCACGCGCTGTTCGGGCAGTCGACCGCGACGCTCGACTTGCTGTTCGATCAGCGGATCGACCGCCTGGAGACGCAGCGCAATCTCGTCGTTGCCATCATCGCGCTGGCCCTGCTGCTCGTGCTGCTGTTCTACGCCGCGTTCTACCTCAGCGTAAGCTCGACCGTTCGCCTGCTGCGCGAACATTCCGCCGATATGGCCAGTGGCGACTTGTCGCAGCGGATCGCGATCGGCACCCGCGACGAGCTGGGCCAGGTCGGCGACTCGTTCAACCGGATGATCGAAGCGCTGAACAAGACGCTGCGCGGCAGCCAGGAAGCTTCCGAACAGTCCGCCGCTTCTTCGGAGCAGCTGAGCGAAGTATCGCGCGAGTCGTCCCTGGCCATGCGCCAGGTCGCTTCGGCCGTTCAGGCCGTCGCCGAAGGGTCCGAGAATCAGCGGCGCATGACCGAAGACACGGCGCTCGCCATGAGCGAGATGGCGACGGGCATCGCCCGGATCGCGGAATCGTCCGCCGCGGTCGCCGAGTCGGCCGCCGAGACGTCGCAGCGCGCCGATGCCGGCGACCGGGAACTTGCGGCCGCCGTCGGGCAGATGCGCAGCATTCGCGAATCGGTCAGCCTGTCGACCGGCAGCGTCTCGCGTCTCGACGCGCATTCGCAGCAGATCGACGACATCGTCGAGTCGATCAAGACGATCGCCCGGCAGACGCAGCTGCTGTCGCTGAACGCCAATATCGAAGCGGCCCGGGCCGGCGAGCACGGCCGGGGCTTCGCCGTCGTCGCGTCCGAAGTCGGCAAGCTCGCGGAGCAGACCCGCGGTTCGGTCGAGACGATCTCGCTGCGCATCGGCGATATTCGCGGCCTGATCGGCGAGACGGTCCAGCTGATGCAGCGGACCGACGCCGAGACGGCCGAAGGGCTGACGTTTATCGACCGCGCCAGCAGCGCGATTGGCCAGATCGGCCAGTCGGCCCGGGTCGTGAACGACCAGGTGCAGGAAATTTCCGCGGCTTCCCAGCAAATCTCCGCCGGCGTGGAACAGGTCACGGCTTCGGTGTCGGAAGTGGCCCGCGTCGCGCAGCATTCGTCGGAAGAATCGCAGACGATGGCGGCCGCCACGCAGCAGCAGTTGGCCGCTCTGGAAGAGATCGGCAGCGCGGCCGGCGAATTGAGCGATATGGCCGCCGGGCTGCAGGAAGACCTTGGATTCTTCAAGCTGTCGGCCGCCCAATAACCGATCGGAAAGAAGGTAGTCCGCATGCCCGATTCTCCCTCCCCTTCCTTGCGGCTGCGCACTGCGCAGTCGTGGAACGAAGAACTTTGGACGCAAGTCCGTCCCGTTTACGAAGCTTCTTTTCCCGAGCATATTCGCAAGCCGGAACGGATCGTCCGCCGCATGCTGGAGCGCATGGACGCTTTCTTGCACGAAGGCAGTCTGGGCGGCGTTCCGTGTGCGATGGCGCTTACCGGACTCAGCGCCGACCGGCGGCTGCTGATCGTCGATTACCTCGCGGTGTCGCCGGATCGGCGCGAGAGCGGTATCGGCCGGCACATGGTCGAAGCGCTGGCGCAGTGGGCCCAAGAGACGCACGGCGTGCACGGCCTGCTGATCGAAGCCGAAGCGGACGACAGCGAAGAAGGCCGCGGCCGCGTGCGCTTCTGGGAAAACTGCGGCTTCGTCTCGACAGAATACGTGCACCATTACGTATGGGTGCCGGAGCGGTACCGGGCCATGCTGCTTGATCTGCAGGGCGCGGACGTTCCGCCGGCGGACCGGCTGCCGAGAGACGGCCGGACTCTGTTCGCTTACATCGAAGCGTTTCATCAATCGAGTTTTGCACGTTAGAAAAAGACTTCCGGCCGCTTGCGCCGGAAGTCTTTTTTGACGTATGCACGCAGGTGCGAGGCACGTGCGGGGCACGGCCTGCCGGCTGCTGGTCGCGAGCACGGAGCGTGTGCCGGAATACGGTTTGGCGCGGCAGCGCCGGCAGCGCTCATTCCGCGACCACGACGCGGTTGCGCCCGCCGCGCTTGGCAGCGTAGAGCGCGTCGTCGACGCGCTTGAACAGCTGCCGCACCGGCTCGCCCGCGGCTGCGGCGGCCGCGCCGAAGCTTGCGGTCACCGTGCCGGCTTCGCGGAAATCGGTCTGCTCCAGCTCGGCCCGAATCCGTTCGGCCAAGCGCCCCGCCTCCTGTGCGGCGGCAGCGCGGATCAGAATCAAAAATTCTTCGCCGCCCCAGCGGCCGGCGGCGACGTTGCCGCCCACATGGCCTTGCAGCAGCTGCGCGGTACGGCGCAGCACCGCATCCCCGCTCAGATGGCCATGCGTATCGTTGATGCCTTTGAACCGGTCGATATCGAGCAGAATAAGCGCAAACGCTTCTTCACCGCTCTCCGCGCGCTGCATCGCTCCGCTCAGCAGATCTTCCATTTTGCCGCGGTTGTGCAGCCCGGTCAGCCGGTCGGTCTGCATCAGCTGCTGCATCTCCTGGTTGGCCTGCTCCAGCTCCCCGACCACGACGCCGACGAACTTGGCCAGCCGGCTCGTCATTTCCATCTGTTTCGTTCCGGCCGGCCGGTCCGAAGATTCCGGCAGCGCAGCCGAAGACTTGGCCGGACGCCCTTCGCGCATCGCCACGGCGACCAGGCTCGCGTTGTGCAGCTGTACGTCTTCACCCTGCCCGTAAAACTCGCCGTACGTATACATCCCCGCGGCGGGCGCAAACTGCTGGAAAGATTCCGTTTCCAGATTTACCGCTTCCTGCAGATACACCTGGCGGCAGTAGCAGGAGAACAACAAAATGCCCTGCGGCTCGAATTCGCCCAGATCTTTCCGGATGTCTTCCGGAGTCAGCATGATATGACTGGGCGTTCCGTAACCGAGCCGCACCTGTTCGCCCACGTGCACGTCCGCCGCCAGATGCAGGGAACCGTTTTCTCCCCGGGCGACCGGCACCCTGGCAATCAGCTTGTCCCCGCGCTGCAGGATCAAAGGAAACTCCAGCATGTGCTGGAAAAAATACTCGTCGTTGCGGATGCCCAAATACTTCTCGTACACTTCCGCCGCCGGAATGCCGTCCAGCGTTTTGATCCATTTGGGATCTACGATCTCCGTCACCGTCATCTTGCGGCTGAGCGGCTCCCAGCCCATATAATCGCGGACCTTGATCTCCAGTTCGTCGCCCGAGAACGCCACGACCGCCGCTCCGTCCCGGTAAGTCCGCCCGCCGGCAATGACCCAGGACTCCCCGTTATTGTCATACGAGGCGGCGCCGGCGCCGAACACCGGCACGCTGCCAAGGCTTCCACGCATGCCGCCCAGCAGCTCCGCGCCGTCCATGCGCTGCGACGTCGCATAGAGCAGCAGCCCTTTGACGGACGAACTCCCGACCCGTTCCGATATGGCCCGCCCGAGGCGGCGTCCCGCTTCCTCTTCTTCCCCTTTGCGGCACGGCTCGGAAAAAAGATGCAGTTCCGACGTTTCGAAAAAAGAAAAGACGACGATCGTGCGATGAAACACGAACTGGCCTTCGTAAATCTCTCCCGACGTCGTCGTGCCCGTGACGATCGCGCCCGGAAAACTGCGGCAAATTTCCGTATGCAGCGGCTCCGATACTTCCGGATCGAGGGCAGAGGCGAAAAATTGGATCAGGACCGAACGGCTGCGCCGCGCATGCGCCAGCAGTTCGGGATCTTTCAAGCAAGCGCGGAATTGTTCCATTCCGGCGAAATCGAACAACGTTTGAAACATGATGACCAAACCCCCTCCGAATCGGACCGTTTTGTGATACTCACGGCCGATATGCCTCCTCTAATATCGGTATTTCACGTACAAATCGCAATCCCTGACGGGTAACATGGGCGAAGATACGCACGCGAAAAACCGGGTCTCCCTACGGAGCCCCGGTTCTTCGCTTCATCCGGTATGTTCGGCCGAAGCCGAAGTCCGCTTCGCCCGAATCCGCCGCGAGCCTGCGCGTTTTGTCCGGCCTGCGCCTAATGGGGAGCGCAGCCGTGGTGCTGGAACAGGCCGCACATATATTCGAGCGCTTCAAGTTCGTCTTTGCCGCGCGCGCTGATTCGGACCATACTGCCGTCATGGATCGGCAGCAGCATCATGCCGAGCAGACTTTTCACGTCCACGATCCGCTGGTTGTTCTCGTCTCCGAACGCGAGCTTGATGTCCGAAGCGAACTGCGAAGCCTGCGATGAAATTCGGAGCAGTTCGTCACGATCGAAGTCGCCCTCGATCTTGAATTCATGTACTCTCATAGGTGACTCTCCTCTTTTGTGTAATCGCTTGATACCGCTTCCATTTATTGGGATGCCTACATCTTCTTTGGCGGTAAGCGGTACCCCATCTATTTATATCGGTTTGGCTTACCGAATCGTGAACGGTTGGCGGCCGTTTCCCGCCTGGCGTGCGCAAGAGCCATCAATGCCGGCTCGTACTGAATCTTTATCCACTTTGACGCGGCTTGAAACGACGAAAACGCAGCCGGAAGCGGTGGGCTTCCGACTGCGTCGTCCTTACTCTGCGGCTTCCGCCCCGGCCGGATTTTGCGTGCTCGCCAGGCCGAGCGTCACTCTCGATTCCCAGCTGGTCGAGCCTCCTTCGCCGTCGCGAAAATCAAGCCGGACCGCTCCGGTGCGGCCCGTCTGTTCTTCCCCGTAGCGATACCCGATGCGCTGTCCGTCCATATCGACGAAAAATCCGTTCGTGCCCGATTCGCCGGCCAGAACCGCATCGTGATAAGTCGACGTGACGCGGTCCGTGTCGACCGCCGGGGCAGCCTCGCTGCCGGAAGTCGAACCCGACGCGGTCCCTGCCGCGCCCGCTTCGCCCTGCGACGCGGCCGATCCGCCGGACAGTCCGCCCGCGGCCGGCACGCCGGAGACGACAGGCCCGGTGCCGGCTGCATCGCCTTCGGCATCCGGCTCCCACGTCAGGCTGGAGAGCGAATAGCCGGACGGCAGCCGCAGCAGGTCGAAGCGCACCGTCCGCTCCGAGTCGGTCCGCGTGATGCTCACTTCGATCGGATCGGCGTCCGCGCCGTTATTCGAATCGCCCGGCGAAGCGTCATCGGACGATTCCCCGTCCGTTTCCGCCGCTTCGCCGCTGCCGGCGGCGCTGGGCTCGGTACCGTCGGCCTGCCCGGAAGTTTCGTCGGAAACTTCATTGGACATTTCTTCGGAAGCTGGATCGGAAGATGGGCTCTGCTCGGCGTCTTCCGCCGAAGACTCCGACCCGGCCTCGCCTGCACCGGCCGCTTGTTCGTCTTCGCCCACGGCTGCCGATTCCTCCTGCGCCTGCTGCTCCGCCTGCCGGCTGGCCGTTTGCTCCATTTCGTCCGCCTGCGGCCCGAACCGGATACAGCCTCCGAGCAGCAGCACCGTACACAGCGCGGCGCCGGCCGCCCACGGCTTCAACGCCCGCAGACGCAGGGCGGCATCTGCTGCGGCCGGCGGCGCGACCTGCGCCTGTGAATGTCTGTTCGATGCCGCCACGTTGGCCTGTTTCTTCATCTCATACTCCTCCTTCCCCGCGCTTTGCTTCGCGGCTCCATCGCTCCATCTGTTCTTTTACCACGTCTCCGATCGTTCGAAGCCCTTCCCCGATCCGTTCTTCCGGCACGCGCGAAAAGCCGATCCGCATCGTATTGTGCCCTTTGCCGTCGGTAAAAAAAATATCGCCGGGCGTAAACACCACGCCGCGAACCTGGCAGGCCGCCAGCACTTCGCGGGCATTCAGCCGTTCGTCGAGTTCGACGAACACATGCAGGCCGCCTTCGCCGCTCATGCTTTTCATCGGAATATGCTCCCGGCAGCCCTGCACGGCCAACTCGTATTTGCGCTTGTATTCGGTGCGTGCCCGCTTCAGGTACCGTTCGAAATTGCCGTTGTGCAAATATTGGAACAACAGCGCCTGGTCGAGCGTCGACGTATGAATGGTCCGGGCTCGCTTGAGGCTTTCCAGATAGCCGATCAGCTCGCGGTCCGCCACGATCCAGCCGACCCGAATGCCGGGGAACAGAATCTTGGAGAAGCTCCCGATATACGCGACGGAATTGCCGACGCCCGCGCAGGCGATCAGCGGAGCGGCATGCGCGCCGGAGTAGCGCAGTTCCTCGTTGAACCCGTCTTCGACGATCGGCACTTCGTGCTCGCCGAGCAGGCGCAGCAGTTCCATCCGTTTCTCCGGCGAAGTGACGATTCCGGTCGGATTGTGGTAGGACGGCGTGAGATAGGCGAGATCGAAGCCGCCTTCGCCGAGCGTCCGTTCCAGCTCGTCCATGTCCATTCCGTCCGGCTCGAGCGTTACGCCGACCGGCTCGAAGCCGTGCAGCTTCATCAGCTTGATCGCCGTCTGGTGCGTCGGATTCTCGCACAGGATTCGCCCGCTGCGCCGGCCGATCGCGGTCAGCATCAGGTCGAATCCTTCGGTGAATCCGTTCGTGATTAAAAGGTCTTTGCCTTCGGTCTCGACCCCTTTGCTGCCCATATAAGCCGTCAAATATTGAATCAGCGGCCGATACCCCTGCGCATAGCCGTAATTCAGCAGCACATCCCCTTCGAGCGCCATCCGGTCGAGAAAAGCGCGCTTGAACCCGTTTACGTCGAACAGACGCTCGTCGGGCGCGATGCTCGTGAACGCGATCATCCCTTTTTCCCAGCGGATGCCGTGCTTCATCAAGTCCATTTCTTCCGACAAAAAAGCTTGCGGGCTGAGCCGGTCGCGCCAGCGGATCAAGCCCGGCGGCTCGGCCGGATGCAGCGCGGCGCGCGAGACAAAGTTGCCTCGTCCCTTAACCGCTTCGATCCAGCCGGTGCGCTCCAACGCTTCGTACGCGCTGATGACCGTCGTGCGGCTGACGCCAAGCTGGCCGGCCAATTCGCGCGTGGAAGGCAGCTTGTGATGCAGCGGCATCAAGCCTTGCGCGATCAGCGTTTCGATATATCCTTTTAACTGCATATAAGCGGGGCTGTCGCCGTCCGTTCTGAAATCGTTAAACATTCGCTCAACTCCTCGCCTTCTATCATTCCATAGATGGCGCGCAAAGAAAAGAACCGCGAAACCCGACGTTTGCGGCGAAGGTGGACGTTCAATTTTCCAGGTAACGGTACAGCGTCGACTTGCTGATGCCGGTCTCTTCCTTGATCTGCGCCAGAGTATGCTGCCGGCTTTCGTACATCTGGATCGCTTTTCTCACATTGTCGTCCAGTTTGCGCGGCCGGCCCGATTTGATGCCTTTTTGCTTCGCTTCGTACATGCCCCGCTTCGTATGTTCGCTGACCACGTCCGTTTGCAGCTCCAGCAGCGCGTGCGCATGGGCGCGAAACGCCTCGCCGGCCGCCTCGCGCGTATCGATCCGTTCGTGCAGCGCGACCAACCGGGCTTTTTTGTCATTCAGCGCATCCAGCACTTCGACCAGATGCCGGGTAGAGTCCGCAAGCGCGAACAGCCGGGCCACGACGAGCACGTCTTCTTCGCGCAAACCGTCCAGCACCTTGTCCAATTCGATCCTGCGCTTGGCCGAAGCATGTTCTTCCGCCACTATAATATCGCAGCCTTCGGAGTCCAGAAGCTCGCGCTGACGCGTACCCGATTCGTCGTCCGAATAAGGTCGGATATAGCCTGTTTTCATTCTCATTCTCTCCTTGCTCCCTATCCGAAATTCCATACCCAAAAAATAAATGCACTCAAACAAGAACCAAAAAGGTTCCATTTTGGGACATTCCATGCTACGATCAAGGCAAAAAGGAGGGCCTCAATCCCATGTCTACACTCAAAACCGAATGGTTTTCCAATGTCAGAGGCGACGTGCTGGCGGGCATCGTCGTCGCGCTGGCTCTGATTCCCGAAGCGATCGCGTTCTCGATCATCGCCGGAGTCGATCCGATGGTCGGGCTGTACGCCTCGTTCTGCATCGCGGTTATTACCGCCTTCATCGGCGGAAGACCGGGTATGATCTCCGCCGCTACCGGCGCGATGGCGCTGCTCATGGTTCCGCTCGTTCGCGACCACGGCGTGCAGTACCTGCTGGCCGCTACGCTGCTGACCGGCGTTATCCAGTACCTGCTTGGGGTACTGAAGATCGCCAGGCTGATGAAATTTATCCCCAGAGCCGTCATGATCGGCTTCGTCAACGCGTTGGCCATCCTGATCTTCATGGCGCAGGTTCCGCATTTCTTCGGTATCTCTACCTTAACCTATGTATTCGTCGCGGTCACCCTTCTTATCGTATACGGACTGCCGCGTTTTTTCAAAGCCGTGCCTTCGCCGCTCGTCGCTATCGCCTTGCTGACCGCGGTCGCGATCTTCGGTCATGCGCAGATCGGCACGGTCGGCGATCTCGGTCTGATCACGCAGTCGCTTCCTTCGTTTCTCATTCCGGACGTTCCGTTTAATCTGGTGACGCTGATGATCATCCTGCCGGTCTCGGTCTCGCTTGCGATCGTCGGCCTGGTCGAGTCGCTGCTGACCGCTTCGATCGTGGACGACATGACCGGAACGGGCAGCAGCAAAAACAAAGAAGCCCGCGGACAGGGCATCGCCAACTTCGTTACCGGATTTTTCGGCGGCATGGCCGGCTGCGCGATGATCGGACAATCCGTCATCAACGTCAAGTCGGGCGGACGCGGCCGGTTGTCCACGCTCGTGGCCGGCGTGTTCCTCATGTTCCTGATTCTCGTCCTCGGCGGAGTCGTCGTACGCATCCCGATGCCCGTGCTCGCCGGAATCATGATCATGGTGTCGATCGGCACGTTCGACTGGGGCTCGTTCTCGTATATGCGCAAAGCTCCGAAAAGCGACGTCTCGGTCATGCTCGTCACGGTGACGATCGTCGTGCTGACCGACAATCTGGCACTCGGCGTGCTGGCGGGCGTCCTGCTCAGCGCGATCTTGTTCGCGGCCCAAATCTCCCGTATTCAGGTCGCGCAGCACGTATCCGGCGGCACGACCGTGTACGCCGTCCGAGGCCAGCTGTTTTTCGCTTCCGCGGCCTCTTTCGTCGACGCTTTCGATTTCGAACTTGCGGACACACAGATCGTGCTGGACTTCTCGGAAGCCCAGATCTGGGACGATTCCGGCGTAGGCGCGCTCGACAAAGTCATGATCCGCTATCGGGCGTGCGGCCATGCGGTCGAAGTCTGGGGCCTGAACCCGTCCAGTGAGAAGATACTGCGCAGGCTGGCCGTCTATCGGGACGCCACGGCCTCGTTGAAGTCGCATTGATCGCATGAACATGAATGGAGGGAAAAGAATTGAATAATTTCTCGATGATTCATCTTGTTTTTCTAGCTGTAGGGAGTTTGATTTTATTCGTAGGTATCAATTATTTGTTTTTAAAAAGACTTCCAAGTTTGAGAACCCTGTCTATCCTTTTAAGCTTGTTCACTCTTTTTATTCTGATCATGTACTTTTTTAGCTCAAGAGGAAGTGCAAGTTGGATGATGCTTTTGAGTGGTCTTGTAGCCGTAGCCCTTTTATGGACAGGACCTGTTCTTACATCAAAACGGAACAAGAAACAGACTTAGACTGATCAGCATCACGCATTCCCGCTTGATCCCAGCAGCTTTTCCATAATCGTCACGTCGATCTCCCGGCCGTCCAGAATGCCCTGCTTCTCGAACGTCCCAACGGTCCGATAGCCCGATTTGCGGTACAGCCGCTGGCCGGCCGTATTGAACGGGAACGTCGCCAGCACGATTTTGCGGAAAGATTCCCGGCGCGCCTGTTGTTCCACAGCGGCAAGCAGCTGCGTGCCGACGCCGGTTCCCCGATGCGCGCGCCCGATATAGATCGACAGATCGGCTACGCCGTCGTAGGCGCTGCGCGGCGAATACGGATTGAGCGCCGCCCAGCCGACCACTTCCCCGGAGCGCTCGGCCGCGAGCGCTTTGTACCGCTTCTGATGCGCCGCAAACCATTCTTCGATATACGCAAAATCTTTGGGCTCCGTCTCCAGCGTCGCGAGCCGATCTTCGATGCCTTCATTATAGATGCGCAGCACGCCTTGCAGGTCTTCTGGCCGAACGAGACGAATCGCGGCTGGCCAAGCGGAAGAAGAAGTCATAAGCCGTTTTCCCCTTTCTTTTACTGCCCGGTGCGGGCAAAAGTATGAATCCGCTCGCCGATCTGGTCGCGGACGTGTTGGAAAACGGCCCATTTCTCTTCGTCGGTACCTTGCGCTTTGGCCGGATCATCGAACCCCCAATGTTCGCGGCGGATATGAGGCGGCGTAATCGGACATTTGTCGGCAGCATCTCCGCACAGCGTGACGATAAAATCGGCGTTGTTCAAAATTTGCGGATCGATCACGTCGGACTTCTGATCGGAAATATCAAGACCCACTTCGCTCATCGCTTTGACCGCGTTCGGGTTCAGGCCGTGGGCTTCAATACCCGCGCTGAGTACGTTCCATTCTTCGCCCAGGTATTTTTTGCCCCAAGCTTCTGCCATCTGACTTCTGCAAGAATTGCCGGTACAGAGAAAATAAAGTGTTTTTTGAGTCATGAGTAAGTCTCTCCTTTTTCCGGTCCATGCCGGATCTGATTGTTAGAATGCCACGCCGATTAGCTACCTGCGATTATACGACCAACAGCCACAAATACAGACCGACCAGCGTAATAAACAGCGTCGGTACCGTAAGGATGATACCGGTCTTAAAGTACACGCCCCACGGAATTTTGATCCCTTTGGTACTCAGTACATGCAGCCACAGCAGCGTCGCGAGCGACCCGATCGGCGTAATCTTAGGACCCAGATCGGCTCCGATGACGTTGGCGTAGATCAGCGCTTCCCGGATACGATCCGAAGTCGTCGTGGCGTCGATCGCCAGCGCATCGATCAGCACCGTCGGCATATTGTTCATGACGGAAGACAATACGGCGGCCAGGAAGCCCATCCCGATCGTGGCGATAAACAGCCCTTCGTCGGCCAGCACCTGAATGACTCCGGCGAGCGTATCCGTAAGTCCGGCGTTACGCAGTCCGTAGACGACCACGTACATCCCGATGGAGAAAAAGACGATTGACCACGGCGCGCCTTTGACCACCTGCGGAACCGGCACGACCGGACTTTTCATAGCCAGCAGCAGGAAAAAAAACGCAATGATGCCTGCCACGACCGAGACCGGAATTTCGAAAAACTCGCAGACGAAGTAGCCGATCAGCAGAAGAGCAAGTACCAGCCACGACCACTTGAACATTCTCGGATCGAGAACCGCTTCACTCGGACGTTTGAGCTGCTTCGCATCGAACGTTCTTGGAATGCTTTTACGGAAAAACAGATACAACACAAGGATACTGGCCGCCAAAGCGAAGAAGTTCGGCACGACCATATGCTGCGCGTACTCCAGAAATGTAATCCCAAAGTAGTCGGCCGAAACGATATTCACCAGGTTGCTGACCACGAGCGGAAGCGACGTCGTATCGGCGATAAATCCGCTGGCGATAATAAACGGGAAGATCTGCTTCTCGTTCAGATTTAACGCTCTTACCATCGCGAGTACGATTGGGGTCAAGATCAACGCGGCACCGTCGTTGGCGAAGAATGCGGCGACCAGCGCACCGAGTACGCTGATATAGATAAACATTCGGAGCCCGTTACCGCCTGCGGCGCGCGCCATATGAAGCGCAGCCCATTCGAAAAATCCGATGCGGTCGAGAATCAGGGAGATCAGAATAATCGCCACAAAGGCTAGCGTCGCGTTCCAGACGATCTGGGTAACGTCCCGGACATCCTGAAAATCAACAACGCCGAGCAGCAAGGCTGCAAGCGCTCCGCCGCAGGCCGGCCACCCGATCGACAGCCCTTTTGGCTGCCAGATCACCAGCGTTAACGTCACCAGAAAAATCAGACTCGCCGCAATCGTCAAAAACAAATCGGTTCCCCTCCGTTATCCGCCCAAAAAGGCGCAGTCCTGTTTGCTTCAGTCTATTCAAGTGGTGCGACATTAGTATATAAGCATATGCTTATATACGCAACAAAGAATGACCGAGCAGGCATTCCCTTATCGAGGATGCCCCTGTTAGTCGCAGCACGACTTCAATGGATCTTTTTGCAAAGCAGCCAGCAGTTCGGCCGTATCCGGCACCTGATCCAGCACGCTCTGCACGTACGGCTTGTCGGCCACATTCAACGAATAATGCACCCACTGCCCGCGCCGCGCTTCGCTCACCAGGCCGTGCAGCTTGAGCTTGCGCATATGCTGGCTGACAGCGGGCTGGCTCATCTCCAGCACGTCGACCAGGTCGCAGACGCACCATTCCCGCTCCTGGAGCAGGATCAGAATAGTCAGCCGGGTCTTGTCTCCCATCACTTTCAATTTCTCCGCCATCTCTTCTACCCACATGTCGATCCTTCCTTTCGCCGTCGCTTGCCGTTTGCGTTTCTCTACCGCCATTTTACCCGAACCGGCCGGCTTTGGCGAGTTCCAGGCTTGGCGTCATTGACAGCCTCCCCCCTCCGCCGTACACTAACGCGGTACAAGATCGAGACGAAAGGACGCAGCACATATGAATTCCCGGCAAAAAAAATGTACGAACCGAACCGGATTCGGCGTCAGCCTGGCCGATTTATTGAAATGGATCGTGCTGGGCAGCGCGGTCGGGCTGTTGACGGGCAGCGCGTCCGCCTTTTTCCTCGCCAGCCTCGATTGGGTGACCGAACTGCGGCTCGGCCATCCGTGGCTGCTGTTCCTGCTGCCTGCGGGCGGCGCGCTGGTCAGCTGGCTCTACCTGAAATACGGCCGCGACAGCGGCAGAGGCAACAACCTGATTCTGGATCGTATCCACGATAACGGACCCGATCCGATTCCGCTGCGCATGGCGCCGCTCGTCTTGTTCGGCACGCTGCTCTCGCATCTTCTCGGCGCGTCCGTCGGCCGGGAAGGAACGGCGGTGCAGATGGGCGGCAGCCTGGCCGAAGCGGTCGGCCGGCTGTTCCGGGTCGGCCCCGCCGACCGCACCCTCCTGCTGATCTGCGGAATCAGCGGCGGCTTCGGTTCGATCTTCGGCACGCCGCTGGCCGGGACGCTGTTTGGGCTGGAGGTGCTTGCGATCGGACTGATCCGCCACGAAGCGCTCGTGCCGGCTTTTGTCGCCAGCTTCGCCGGCCATCTGGTCACCGTCTCGCTGTGGGGCGTCACGCATGCGCATTATTCGCTTGGCGCCGTGCCCGCCCTGTCCGCTTCCGTACTGCTAAAAGTCGTCGCGGCGTCTATCGTATTCGGCCTGATTGGCCGGGCGTTCGGCGAAGTCACGCATGCGCTCAAGCGAGGCTTTGCCCGCCTGCTGAAGAACCCCGTTCTGCGCAGCGCCGTCGGCGGGACGGTCGTGATCGGGCTCGTCTACGCGCTCGGCACGCGCGAGTATCTGGGACTGGGCCTGCCGCTGATCCAGGCTTCGCTTGCCGATCACGGCGACGTGTCCCCGCTTGCTTTTCTCGGCAAATTCGTGTTCACGGCACTCAGTCTCGGCGCCGGCTTCCAGGGAGGCGAAGTGACGCCCTTGTTCGCGATCGGCGCGACGCTCGGGCATACGCTGGCGGGACTGCTTCAGCTCTATGCGCCGTTTCTCGCGGCGCTCGGCTTTATCGCCGTCTTCTGCGGAGCGACGAACACGCCGATCGCCTGCTTCTTGATGGGCATCGAACTGTTCGGCGCAGACGCGGCGATCTATCTGTTTGTCGCCTGCATCGTCAGCTACGCCTTTTCCGGACACGGCGGCATCTATCCTTCGCAGCGTATCGGCGTGTCCAAGTTCCGCGGCCTGTCTTTTCCGCCGGGCACGACGTTGGAATCCGCGCGGAGCAGTCGGCAAAAAGACCGCCAGGAGGCGGCCAAAGAAGAAGAAGAAACACCGTCCCGGCCGGCGAAGCGCTAGAACGGACCACGGCGCCGGCCATTCCTTGCGCCTACGTACAAGACGCGCAAGGATGGACGCTGTGCGCATACGCATTTGCTTTGTGGATCAACCGGTGTTTGAGCAAATCGTAAATGCCCGACTCGTCGAGCGGCTTGAGCAGATAGTCTTCCGCGCCGAGTCGAATCGCTTTTTGAATATCGCGAAAATTTTTGCAGGCCGATATGACGACCCAGCTCGCTTTCGAAGAAAAATTGCCGTGCCGCTCGATAAACGTCAAACCGTTCATTTCGCGCATGTCGATTTCCGAAAAGACGATATGTATCGGCACCGCACGCATCAGATTCAACGCTTCCTGCGGCGAAGACACTTCAAAAATGGTACACGCCGCATCGAATTGATGGACTCCTTTTTCGATGGCCCCGTTGACATAAGGATCGTCGGCGATGATCAGAACGTTCATCTCGGTCACACTCCTAAGGGGATATGGGCAGTTCTAAAATGTAAGGTATCAAAATTGTATAAGATTACGCTCTCTTTTGCTCCGAAAATCGGGTATGATACTATCAATATCGTATAAAGTTTGGAGAGTGACCTTATGTATGGAGCCCTTGAGCTGTTTTCCGATTTGTCCGAACGGCTGAAATACAATGTGCCCGATTTTCCGATCTGCGTCTATCGGGGCTCGCTGCGCTTTTTCGATACGAACGCTTTCGCTTACCATTGGCATGCGGATCTGGAATTCGTGTGGATTCTCGAAGGATCGATGGACTATGTCGTGAATGGGCAGAAGATCCATCTGGGCCGCGGAGACGGCATCTTCGTCAACAGCAAACGCCTGCACCGCGGATCTTCGACCGGCAGCGAACACTGCGTGTACATCGTCGTGACCGTCCATCCGATGCTGCTCGGCGAGAACACGTTCGCGGGCAAAGTCTATCTCGACCAAAAATTCGGCCATACGGCGGAAGATTTCCTGTTCCTCTCTTCGGGCGTGCCTTGGCAGCAGAACGTGCTGAACCTGCTCGGCGGCATGCACGAGTCGATGCTTGGCGCTCCGGACAATCTGCTGCATCTGCTGGCGCAGGCCGTCTCCCTGTGCGCCTGCACAGCCGATCGGATTCGGGAAAACTCTGTCGAACCGGTCGAAGCCGACCAGTTGGCGATCATTCATCGCATGACCGATTATATCCACCAGCGCTACGAATCCAAGCTTACGATCGACGAGATCGCGGCCGCCGGTTCCGTATGCCGCAGCCGCTGCTGCGAGCTGTTCAAACGGCATGTCCATCTGACGCCGAACCATTACTTGACCCGGTACCGCATCCGGAAAAGCTGCGAGATGCTCAAGGAGACAAGCCGGCCCGTCTCCGAAATCTCGCTGGCGTGCGGCTTCCAGACTTCCAGCTATTTCTCGCACGTGTTCCGCAAACAGATCGGGCAGACGCCGCAGGATTACCGCAAGCAGGCGCCGGCGTTGCCGGCCTGACGAGCGTGGCAGCCCAAAAAGAAGCCTGCATAGGGATGAGGCTTCTTTTTGGGCTGCCTATTTAGAGATCCAGTTCGTATAACCGGGCCGAGACCGGATGAGTCAGCGTGACACGCAGCTCCCGAAGGGCCGCGTCCCACTCTACCGCGCTGTCCGCCTCGTTCGGATACGCCTGCCGGAACTTCACCTCGTTGTCGCCGAAGTGTTCCAGCGGAATGCCGATGCTCTCGGCTCCGCCCATTCGCCACACGGCCAGATATGTACGTTCGGCGCCCTGCATGCCGAAAGCCATCCAGCCGTCGCCGAACGTCGGCAGACCCAGCGGCCAGAACGGACGGCACCGTTTGAGATCTTGCCGGATCGTTTTGTAATACGCGATCGCTTCGCGGATCAGTTCGAAGCGGTCGTCCGAAATTTCCGCCAGATGGCCGCTTTGATGAATACGAAGCAGCAGCGTATTCACCATATTCATGACCACTTCTTCGCGGCTGCCGGTTCGAAGCGGATACGACCATACCGCGGCCTGCTCGGGCGTGACGGCCGAAGCGGACGCGGCGGCGATGACCGCGTTTTTCAAATAATCGGTCTGGTCGCTGGTCGATTGAATACTGTGTCGGCTGAGCAGCGCGTAATCCATACGCAGCCCGCCGCTGCCGCAGTTCTCGATCACGAGGTCCGGGTACGTGACGAAGACGCGGTCCAGCCATTTGAGGTAAGCGGCGTTATGCTGGAGCAGCCCGTCGCCGAAACTGTCCGCCTGCCATTCGGTGCCGACTCCGGCGTTGATATTGTAGTCCATTTTGATATAGCCGACGCCGTAATCTTCGACCAGCCGTTGGACGACCCGATCGGCATGCTCGATGACGCCGGGATGGCGGAAATCGAGCTGGTAACGCGAATGGTCGATGACCCGTTTGCCGTGGCGAACGAAGAACCATTCCTGCGGTACTTGATCCGCGAGCATACATGCCGTGCCCATCACTTCGAGTTCGAGCCATAACCCGGGCACCATGCCGCGGGAACGAATATGGTTCAACACTTCTTCGATGCCGCCGGGGAACCGGGCCGGAGAAGGCAGCCATTCGCCGACCCCGTCCCACCAATACCCGTCCGAATACCAGCCGCAGTCGATGCAGTAATATTCGCAGCCCGCTTTGGCCGCCGCGTCGATCAGCGGAATCAGCGCTTCGGTCGTCGGTTCGCCGAACAGGCAGTTCATGTAATCGTTGAAAATGACCGGCAGCTGTTCGTTGTCTTCGTTCGGTCGTCGAATCCGGCGCCGGTAGTCTGTCATGACGCCGAGCGCCGATTCCAGTCCGCCGCTCACGAAAGCGACGCTGACCGGCACGGTGACGAAATGTTCGCCGGGCTTGAGGTTTTTCCACCATTGATGCTCCTGCTCGGTCGGACCGCCCGCTTGCACGTAGAGCACGTCGGCGATATCGCTCAGCTCCCACTGCCACGACCCTTGATGTTCGATCTGCCAGACCATACCGCGCCCCGTTACCGTATTTTCCAAATAAGCCATCGGCAAATACTGCGAAGTCGACCATGTGCCTGTGGACTGTATGGCGATTCTTTTCATCGAAAATTCGTTGACATGATGCAGCCCGAGTTCCCCGAGCGTATCGTGCTTCCACTGGGCTTCGCCGTACCACGTATTGTGCGGAATCGACAGCCGGAACTTCTCGTCGCGCCGGCCCGAATCGTCGTCCAACACTCCCGTGCAGGCAAACGAAGACACATATTCCAGCCCGATCTCCGTATCGCTTGCGTTGAACACTTCGGTCCAGCAGCGAACCGCGGGCAGGCCGTCGAAAAATTGAAGATGGCAGCGGACTTCGAGCCGCGTGAGCGGATCGGACAGCTCCACGGTCAACCGCCGTCCCTGCGCATGCCGCCGATCGGCCAACCGGCCGAACGTCAGCCGTTTGGCGGGCAGCGTGCCGGTATGCTTCGACCCGTGATGATCGTCGTGATTTTCTCCGCTCGCCTGAATTTCCGTCAGCCTGAACTTGGACCGTTTCTTCTCGGGCCACGATTGGGCTGCTTCGGCACGGTCGAGCCCCATATGCAGCAGGCGCACGTCCCCGCTCTCCGTCACTTCCAACAGCACGTGCAGTCCGTTTTCTTCGATTTCGATCCATGAAGATTGCGTTGTCATGTGTGCCTCCTTGAGATCAGCCTTTGACCGAACCGGCCGTCATTCCTTCCACGAGGAACCGCTGCATAAACAAGAACATGAGCACGACCGGAATGACGCTCAGCACCGACGACGCCATCAGGCTGCCCCAATCGGTCTGGTACAGCCCTTTGAACAAGTTGATTCCGGGCGTCAGCGTCCGATGCGCTTCGTCGTTGATGAACACGAAGCCGAACATGAATTCGTTCCACGCATTGAGAAAAGCGAACATCGCGGCCGCTACCAGACTCGGCAGCGAGACCGGCAGCAAGATCCGGAAGATGAGGCCGACCCGCGAGCAGCCGTCCAGTTCGGCCGATTCTTCCATTTCCAGCGGTACGGAATCGAAAAACCCTTTCAGCATGAACGTGCACAGCGGCACCGTAAACGTCGTGTACGCCAGAATCAACGAAGAATACGTGTTGATCAAATCGACGCGCTGCATGATCAGGTACAGCGGAATGAGCAGCAGCACCCCCGGAATCATCTGCGACAGCAGCATCGCCACGCCGAACGATTTGACGAGACGAAACCGCGTGAACCGGCTCAGAGCGTATCCGGCGAACACCGAAATCAATAGCGACAGCAGCGTCACCGCGACCGCCACGTACACGCTATTTTTGAAAAAAGTCAAAAAGCTCGACTGCGTCAGCACGTTGACGAAATGGTCCAGCGTCGGATGCGAGACGACAAAGCTTGGAGTGACCGAACGGATCTCCGCCGCCGGTTTGAACGAAGTGGAGACCATCCACAGAAACGGAAACAAGCTGTAAAAAGCAAACCCGAGCAGAACGACATAAGTCACGATTTGAAAAAAAATTTTTTTGCTCTTACCCATCAACATGGCGCGGCCTCTCCTTTCCTGCGGTTCAGCGTTTCGTTTTGCGGGAAGTATTCATGAAGTTAATCAGGAACACGATCATCATAAATCCAAGCATCATGGAAGCCAAAGCGGACGCCTGGCCGAAATTGTAGTCCTGCATGGCATAGCGGTAAATCTGGATCGGAAGCGTCTCCGTCGCGTACAGCGGGCCGCCTTCGGTCATGACCCAGATGAAATCGAAGTTGATCGCTGTCCAGATCAGGTGAATAAACACGATGGTGACCGATACGGTCTTGAGCTGCGGCAGCACGATGCTGAAAAAGCGTCTGCGCACGCCCGCTCCGTCGATTGCCGCCGCTTCCAGCGTATCGCGCGATACCGACTGCAAGCCGGCAAGCAAGCTAATCGTAAAGAAAGGGAAGCTGCGCCAAATATTGACGAAGATGACGGTCAGCAGCGCCGTATCCATCTCGCCGAGCCAGTAATACGATTGCTCCAGCAGGCCGACTTTGACGAGCAGATAGTTGATGATGCCGAAGTCCGGGTCCAGCATCCAGCTCCATGTCATGCCGGCAACCACGATCGGCACGACCCAGGGGATGATAACGATGCCGCGGAACACGGCTCTGAAACGAATATTTTGATTCAAGGCCAACGCCGAGATCAGGCCGAGCACGTACTCGCCGGCTACCGACAGCAGCGTCCACACGACGGTGTTGCGAAGCGCGGCTTGAAAGTTTTCGTTTTGGAGCACGGAGGCATAGTTTTGCAAGCCCGCGAATCCCTGCATGCTTGCATTGAGCATATTGTTAAAATAAAAGCTGTCCCGAATGACGGTGAGCAGCGGATAAGCGTTCATCGCCACGAAGAACAAAGAGGCGGGAATGATAAAATATAAAGCGATCCGGCGCAATCTTTTCTCACGTAATGTCAATGTGTTCACCACTTTTACGATTGGATTAAGAACAAACAAAACGGGCGATTTGGATCGTCGTTCGCCCGTTTTGCCGTGTTACGACTCGCTAAGCTGTCCGCTTGCTTTCAAAGCTTCGTTGATGGATTGCGATAACCAGACGGCGGTCGCTTCGGTGGAGTCGCCTTTGAGCATGAGACGCGCCAACGAATCTTCCATGGCCCGCGTGATTCCGCCGAGCGATACCGGAGGGAAATTGACGCCCTGCGAAGTCAGCGCCATGAACTGTTCGCCCCATGCGCCGCTGATCGCGTCGCTGCGCGGAGCGGAAGACGGATTGACTTTGGACTGGTAGTCTTTGCTCATCAGGAACGAAGCGAATTTCCAGGTGCTGTCGAGGTGCTCGGAATTGAACAGGTACAGCGGCGCGATTTCCATAAACGTCGCCGGCGTCTCCTTATAGGGAGGAGCGGCAATCTTGACGTCCTGCATGCCTTCCGGATTTTCGGACGTACGTCCTTCGATCCATGATCCGTTGACGACCATCGCATACTGGGAAAGCACGAAGCCCTGGTCTTCTTCTTCCCATCCCCATGTTTTGGCATTGGCATTGATAACGCCCTGCTCGTTCAGGTCTTTGTAAAATTGGAACACTTCGGCCGCTTTTTTCAACTGCTCGGGATTTTGTTCCCACGTGTTTTTGTATTTGCCGCCTCCCTGGTCTTCTGCCAGGGTAACGCCGTTTTGCGCCAGATACATCATCAGTTCCTGCGGAGCGCGAACGCCCGATCCGGCGATGCCGAACGCGTCTTTGCCCGATTTCGCTTTGATGGCCGGTCCCATCTCGATCAGCTCGTCCCACGTTTTCGGAGGAGCGTCATAGCCTGCTTCCTTGAGCATCTTCTCGTGGTACAGCAGGGCCCGAATACCGATATAGTTAGGAAGCGCCTTAATTTTTCCGTCGATTTCAAGCCCTTTCAGCACGTTCGGATAGAGCTTGTCCTTGTCTGCCCATTGGTCAACGTACGACGTCAAATCCGGAAGCGCATCCATTTGATCGAGTTCGCCAAACCATTCGCTCAAGCCCCAGGTGAGATCCGGCGCATCGCCCGCCGCCACGGCGGCAATCAGCTTCTGGTGCATGGCGTCGTACGAGATAACCTGCATCTTGACCTGAACGTCTTTGTTTTGTTCGTTGAACGTTTTGACCTGCGCCTGAATTTCTTTGCCTTGGGCCGTGCTGGGATCCAGCGCCGACCAGAAGTCGAGCGTCACCGTTTCGCTTGCTTTCGGTGCGTCCCCGTTCGTCGCCGGAGCGGCGGACCCGCCGCCTCCGCAGCCTGACAGCAGCGTGATCGCCAAGGTCGCCGCCAGCAGCGCGCCCCATGTTTTTGATCTTGTCATCCCGTGATCCCCCTTTATTCGGTCTGATGTTGCGAGCAGCTTGTTTGGTGCCTGCTTTTATTGTAAAGGCGCCGGGGACAACTGCCTATGCGGCGAAATTCAGGCGAATGTTGAAATTACTCGACTTTTTCGTCGGCTTGGCCGGTCGCTTCGATTCGGGTTGCTTCCTTGTAATGGCTCGGTTGAATACCGGTCGCTTTTTTGAACAGTTGGCTAAAATAACGCGCATCGGCATACCCGACTTTGAGCGCGACTTCGTACGTTTTGAGGTTCGTGCCGCTCAGCAGCTTTTTGGCTTGTTCGATACGAACGCTTTTGAGAAACTCCGTAAAGTTTTCGCCCGTCGATTCTTTGAACAGAGTGCAGAAGTAGTTTTTGTTCAGAAAAAACTGCCGGGAGATCTGATCGAGCGTGACCGTGTCGTGATGTTCGACCGCGTACACTTTGATCGCTTCGATCAGGTGCTTGCCCGATTTGGACCGGTTTTGCGCCGACATGCCTGCCGCGTAATCGTCCGTGATCTGCCTGAATCCGGATTTGATCTGTTCAATATCCATCTTCTGGACGCCCCGCTTGATTTCCGCCAACCGCATCGAAGCCTGCTCTTCCCGGACCGAAGCTTCGAACTTGTACAGCATTTGTTCCAGTTCGGCATGGATTTTACGGGAGCTGGTCCGGTTCAATCGTTCCCGGCTCAATTCGCGTTCCAGCTTGGCCATAAAATGCATGCCGCTCTGCTGCGCCCCGGTATCGAGAAAAAAGCGCAGCAGCACGTGCACTTCGCCCCACTCGTCCCGTTCGTTGCCGGCCGAGTCGGGCTTTTTGGCCAGATAGAACGCGACGTTGTCCGTTTCGGACAGCTTCAGTTCCTCGATCGCCCGCAGCGCTTCCATATGGGCCGATCTCGCGGCGCCGATCCGGGTCTTGCAGCTGCTGATGCCGATCTTGATCTCCATTCGCATACATAAAGCCAACGTTTTCTGGATATGGCTGCCGATATATTCCAGCGAGTATCCCTGAGCGCGATCTTCGGGGAAAAACAGGACGAATTCGTTCACGCCGTTCAGGTTGCGAAACACGTCGATCCCGCCGCAGTAAACGGCAAGATTTTCTTGGATCACGTTGCGCGAAGCGAAATGGACCGCCGATGTGTCGCCTTCGTAACGGTTCGTCATGCTGGAGCCAAGGTCGATCAGCTTGACAACGACGATACGAAAAGGCTGCTCGGGCAGCGAAATTTGCAGCTGCTCCGATTCGACGATGATTTCGTTCTCGTCGCGGTCCTGCGATTCCAGCAAAAAGCTGACCCATTCGTCCTGCATCAACTGAAGTCCTTGGTGCAGCGTCGCCCGCTGGCGCCGGACCTCGCTCTGATCCCGGGATTCCTGGATGATGTCGTTCTCGACCCGGCCCAGCAGGCTCAGCAGTTCCGCTTCGTTGACCGGTTTGAGCAAATAATCGACCGCCTGCAGCAGAAAAGCGCTGCGGGAATACCCGTAATCGCCGTACCCGCTCAGGACGATCATTTTCGCCTTGAACGAAGAGTCCTGCATCCATTTCAGCAGTTCGAGCCCGTCCATCCCGGGCATGCGGATATCGGTGACAACCACGTCGGGACGCTGCTCCTCGATCAGCCGGCAAGCTTCGCTTCCGCTGTACGCATGTCCGACGATTTCCCAGCCGTAGCGTTCCCATTGGATGACCTGCTCCAATTGGCGATGTACCATGATTTCGTCGTCGACGATTAGAATTTTCATGCCGAATGAACCTCCTTCAATGGTAAATGCAACACGATCAGCGTCCCCTGCCCCGGCCTGCTCAACATCTTGATTCCGTAGTCTTCGCCGCAGATCAGCTTGATCCGCGTCTGGATATTGGGCATCCCGATCGAGGCGGACGGCGAACCCGGGAACACGTCCGGGTCGTCCAGCACCGTGCGCAGCCGTTCCAGTTCGGATGCCGGAATGCCGACTCCGTTGTCCGCCAGCCGCACAATCAGCCGCTCGCCCGGAACATCGACGCACACGCTGATCCGCATTTTTTTCTGACCCTGCATCAAAGGAATCAAGCCGTGCTCCACCGCGTTCTCGACGATCGGCTGCAGCATCAGCTTGGGCATCTTGAGCTCGCGTACTTCGGGACTTGCGGATATGCGAATATGGATGCCTTCCGGTAGACGTTTGTTAATGATGAGCAAATAATTGCGTACATGGGAAATTTCGTCTTTGACTTGGACCCATTCTTTGCGGATCTCCATGTTGTACCGATACATATGGCTCAAGGCCAAACAAATCGAACGCATCTCCGGCACCCGGTTCACGGAAGCAATATTCGAGATCAACTGAAGGGTATTGAACAGAAAATGCGGCGAGATTTGCGATTGCAGCGCTTTGATCTGCGCTTCCTGCGTTTGCAGGCGCAAATTCAGCTCGTGATCGATATGCCATTGAATGCGGTGGGCCATTTCGTTGAACCGCATGCCCAAAAACGCGATTTCGTCGGACGTCGTGATCTCGACCCGGGCTTCGTAATTGCCGTCGCGGAGCGCCCGCATTTTGGCATGCAGCTTGAGCACCGGAAGCGTGAGATTGTAGCTGAGCCCGAACGAAAGCAGGGCGCTGATCAGCAGGGAAAAGATGATGATGCCCACGGCGAAATCGCGATAGAAAATCAGCTGCGAAGAAACGCGGAATTCGTAGATCAACGTTTCCCCGCCGCCGTCCAGCCGTGTCTGCACGATCTGGGTGCGGCGATCGCGGTCTTTTTCGTACATGCGGCCGATCAGCGCATGGTCGGAATGGTAGATGATCCGGTTATCGCGGTTCACTATGACGATTCTGCCCTGCTCGAACGTGTTGTACCGCTCCAGCAAAGACTCGAACGACTGCTGCCGCAAGTCGATGACGAGCACCGCAAAAGGCGTGCCGAGCATTTTGAGCGGATACAGGTAGCGCACCACAGGCTCGTCGTACAAGCTGCGGTCGTCTATGGCAAAAGCGGGATTTTCGTAAGGAAATGTGAGGGCCCGGAGTACCGACTTCGTATACGTCCGGTTCAGGTTCAAATAATAGTTCGGGAAAAAGACCGAATACGGATTGCCTTCCAAATCGATAACGTACATGCCTTTGACGTCGCTGGATTCAAAACGGCCGTACGTGTTCAAAAAGAACTGCTTCATGCGCTGGCGCGTTTGGTAATCCGCGATTTTGCCGCTGCGTTCGTTCACGTTGCGAAATAAATTTCTCAGCAGCTCGTAATCGTAATAGATCGGATACGCCGACTCGCCGAGATCATCCAGGTACTGCCGGATTTGAAACTTGAGATCCTGTTCGATACGCGTCTGCGCGATCGTGTAATCCTGGCGGGTGCTCTGGGAGACTTGATACAAAATAATCGAAGACGTCAAAACCAACGGGAACAGCGTCGTGAGCAGCATCGCGGTTACGATCTTGGTACGTATTTTTTTGAATTTCACTTCGATCCCCCCAACCCGTGCACGTATGGCGAGCAAAAACCGAACAGCAAATGGATGCGCCTATTTCAGGACGCATCCATTTCTTCGGTTCGAATGAACCGCCCGATTAGAGCTGCCGGGCGACCTGGCGCGAATCACCGGCGGATCGCCGAATGAACGCCTTACTGCGGCGGCGCTTGCGGTTCCGGCGTATCGATTGCCGGAGCCGCGATCTGAATCCGATCGATATTCGGGGCGAACCCGTAAGTCCGTTTCGCCGGGTCCTGCAGGGTCGGATTGGAGAAGGTGATCGAATTCGATCCTTCACGAAGCTCGACCTCGAATACGATCGTGCGGAATTGGCTCCAGTCGATCGTATTGTAGAAGTAGCGCGTCTGCGCCGCGTTTCCGTTCACTTCGATATCCGCCCGCCGGTCTACGAATCCCGCATTGTACACATGCTGGCGGTCGGATCGGCGTTCGCCGTTGCCAAAAGATACGACCATTCGGTAACGGCCGGCCTGCGGCACGGTCACTTCGTTGAACGTCAACGTATTGCTGGAGCCGTTCCCGATCCAGCCCACGTATTGGCCGCCGGATGCCGCCGGGCCGTTTTCGACTTTGGCGGCTCCGCTCAGCCGGTTAAGCGGACTTTCGGCCTCATACGTATCCATCTGCCGATCGCTTTCCGCGATTTCCAGCGAATCGAGCAGAACGGCTTCCGCAAGTTCCGCCTGCTGCGGATTCGCGAATTGAACACGGTTGATGCCGTTCATAAGGAACACGGTCGTGGAAACGGTACTCCATTCTGCCGCCGCGGGCAGCGGCACGTCCTTCACGTACAGACCGTCCACCTGCAGCGCCAGCGATGAAGATTCGGCTGCGCCGCCCGCAAGGGCGTACCGAAGATTCAGCTTGTAATATCCGTCTGCCGGGACATCCACGACGAACTCGGTCAGCCCGGAATCCGGACCGTCGTACCCGATTGCGTAGCCGGTACCCGTATATCCGGCTTGTCCGTCGCCGTATTCGACCGAGACATTGCCGTCGATCTTGGCGTATTCGGCTTCGTAGCGATTGCCCGCCGCAAGCGACGACGCATCCGTGTCCGGCGTGATGACCATTTGGTACGCGGACAAATCGATCAGATTGTTCAGCGGCACTTGAATCTGTCCGTTCGTCACGTCGTAGTCGCCTTCGTGAACGACGTACGGCGCTCCGCTTGCACGGTTGGTACCGCTATCGTCCGTGCCCCAGACCGAGACGTGCACGCGGTCCCCGAAATAGTCGGCTTCGTCGAAGCCCTTCACCTCGACGCTCGTCGCGTACGTTGTGGCCGGCCAGGAGCCTCCGAACAAAATGCGTGCCTGCTGTTTGTCCTCGTCCAGCGCGGCCAGTCCTTGCAAAGGCCCGGTCAGCGACGGCGGAGTCACTTTGACGGTATGCCCGGTCAATTCGCCGTACCATTTGTACAGCCACCAGCCGCCGGTCGCCTGATTATTAGTCGTAATAAGATCGTTTAAAGTTCCCGCCGCGGTCCAGTAAGCGAGCATACCGTCCACTTTGCTGTTTTCCAGACGGGTCATCCATTGGATCAGTTGGCCCGGATTGCCCAGATCGGCGCCGGCCCATTCGGGTCTGCCGTATTCATTGATAGAGATCGGGCGTTCCGTGATACGAAGGTCGCGTTCGACTTTGCGATAATGATCATAATGCTTGTACCAGTCCGTGAAGAAATCGTTGCCCAGTTCATGCCACGTCATCACGTCGGGCAGCACGTTGTTCGCTTGGGCGTATTTGAAAAAGTCTTCGTGCAGCCGCTCGCTATAAAAAGACAGGTTGGGCCCCGCAATCCTGGCGTTCGGGTCGATCTTTTTCATATGTTGATATACCGTTTTCCAATCTTCGAAAAAGCGCTGCCGCGTCTTGGCCCGGCCGGCTTCGTCGTACTTCGCAGGATCGTTGTGCACGACCATGCCTCCGTACCAGTTGCCGTCCGGCTCGTTGAACGGCACGTACACGAACGCGGAACGATTGGGATGCTGCATCACTTTGGCCATCATAACGTCGATCTTTTGCAAATAATCGGCGATGCCCAAATTTTCGTACGGCCAGTTCACGTACACGTCCTGCATGTAGATTTGAACTTCGCGCCCTCCCGCCGCTATAAATTCTGGAGCGACTTTGAGCGCATCGCCGTTCGGATGCTGCAGGCCGTCAGGCGCTTTTTGCGCGATCGCCTGCGGTCTCAGCGGGGCCAGCACGTTGGACGTCGGAAGACCTTCGCTGCCGAGGCCGTACAAAAAGCCCGACGCGCCGTAATGAAGATCGCCCGTATTTTCGGACAAATCGACGACCAGCGGATTTGCCGGAACCGTTTGCGCGTGGATCGAAGAGCCCGGAAACGCCGATACGGCCAGAACCGAGACCGCAACCATGCCCGACAACCATCCTTTTTTCATTTTCCCCATTCTGCAACTCCCCTTTTCGTCAAATAAGAAAGCGATTACATTTGGAACGTTATTAACTTACCAGTTCTAACGGCCAACCTGTGTCAGACAATAATCAGAACGGAGTGGGACAATATTCAGATGTTGCCCGCCCTACGCAAAAAAGCGATCCGCGTCCATTGAAGGACTGACCGAATCGCTTTTTGCATGCGCGTCGTATGGAGAAGCTTTGGAGCGTTACAGCGCTTTGTCGTCCACGCCGTTCAGCCAGTCTTCGATCGTGCCGATGACGGACGAGACGCAGCCGTCTTCAAACGGCGAGATCAGACCGGCTTCGCGCACGAGACCGGTGAACGACTGCGTGCCGCCGAGACCGCACAGATGCACGTAATCTTTCCACGCAGCGGCGAAATCTTCTCTGGAGCGTTTCCAGAACTGGAACGCGCAGATTTGCGCCAGCGTGTAGTCGATGTAATAGAACGGCGCGCCGAAAATATGGCCCTGCTTCTGCCAGAAGCCGCCGCGTTCCAGATAATCGTTGCCTTCGTAGTTCAGGTGCGGCAAATATTTTTTCTCGATGTCTCTCCAGGCGGCTTTGCGCTCATCCGGCGTCGCGTCCGGATTGGCGTAGACGAAATGCTGGAATTCGTCGACCGACACGCCGTACGGGATAAACAGCAGGCCGGAAGCGAGATGATCGAAGCGGTATTTTTCCGTATCGCCTTCGAAGAACTTCTCCATCCACGGCCAGGTGAAGAACTCCATGCTCATGGAATGGATCTCGGCGGATTCGTACGTCGGCCAGAGATATTCCGGCACTTCGTGTCCGCGGCTGGAATACACCTGGAACGCGTGGCCGGCTTCGTGCGTCAGCACGTCGATATCGCCGGACGTTCCGTTGAAGTTCGAGAAGATGAACGGCGCTTTGTAGTCCGGCAGATACGTGCAGTAACCGCCGCCCGCTTTGCCTTTTTTGCTGACGAGGTCCATCAATTCGTTCTCCTGCATGAATGCGAAAAATTCGTTCGTCTCCGGCGACAGCTCTTGGTACATGTCTTCGCCGTTCTTCACGATCCATTCCGGATCGCCTTTGGGCGTCGGGTTGCCGCTCTTGAAGCTGAAGCCGTTATCGTAATAACGCAGCGTATCGACGTCGATCCGCGCTTCCTGGCGCTTGCGCAGACGCGTGGCGGCCGGCACGATTTCTTCCAGCACCTGCTTGCGGAAATTCGCGACCATGTCGGCGTTGTAGTCGGTGCGCATCATCCGGTCGTAACCCATCTCGACGAAGCTCGGGTAGCCGAGTTTGTGCGCCATTTTGGTACGCACCTTGACCAGCTCGTCGTACAGGCGGTCAAGTTCCGGTTCTTGTTCGTTCAGAAAACCGAATCTGGCTTCCGACGCTTTCTTGCGCATATCGCGGTCGGTCGACAGCTCGAACGGCAGCAGCTGCGGCAGCGTGCGCTCTTCGCCTTCGAACGGGATTTTCGCGGACGCGATCAGTTGGTCGTATTCGGTGGACAGCTTGTTCTCCAGTTGGAGATCTTCGATGATGTCCGGGCTGAACGTGCGGATCGCGCTCTCGGCCAGAGCAAACAGCTGCTTGCCCCATTTGGCTTCCAGTTCGCCGCGGAATTTCGACGTGGTCAGCGCGCGGTAGTAGTCGGAGATGTACTCCTGCACGACCGGGCCCACTTCGTCCATAAATTCCTGCTCGGCTTTGTAGAATTCGTCGGTCGTATCGATCGAATGGCGGATGCTGACGAGCTGGTGCTGCGTGTCGAAGCTGTTGCGCAGCGCGTTGATCTCGTGCATGACGGACTCCTGCTCGCCGATCGTCGCGGCGGCTTCGAAACGGGTGATACATTCCTTGAAATTAATCTTCAACTGGTCAATATTTGGTCGTACGTATTCGAACTGCTGAAAAGTCGTCAATGCTTTTCCTCCTCTGATGTGGCAGACTCTTTCCCCAGTATACGGAATTCGCCGCTTGATCGCCACAGAAAACGTAAATTTTTTCGCTTTTCGCGGCAGGTTAGTTGACATAACGGAAACCGAATACGGGTGAACGGTTTACGTTAAGCACACGATGGCAGGCTTCGTTTATTTTTTGCGGCACACGCAGATCATTGAATAAGCATCCGGCGCAAGCGGAGACAAATTCCAATCGCTGTACAGCCCTTCGACCGCGAAACCCGCTTGCTCCACCAGACGAAGCAGCTCTTGCGGATACGTGTAGCGCAGAGCGATGCGCGAGCGTTGTTCGCTCCCGGCTTCTTGCCTGCGGATCGTCGTGTAATGCTGGATTTGCGTCAGCGCATCGTAACGAGCGATCGTGTATAAGTCGGTTCGAAGGCCGTCCGGTTCCGTCGTCGAACGCCAAAATTGCTCCGTCTCGGGCTGCATCAATTCTTCCGGACCGGGAAAACGTGTGTCGAACACGAAAGTCCCGCCGACGATCAAATTTCGCTTCACGGCTTGCAGCAGGCTATTTTGATGTTCGTTCGTCAAAAAGTGCTGAAAACCGTTGCCCGTCATGTAAACGAAGCCCGCCGGATCGGCCAGTGTCAAGTTCGCGATGTCTCCGGCCCGCCAATCGACCGCGACTCCGCACACCTCCGCTTTGCTTCGGGCCAGGTCCAGCATACCTTCGTGCAGATCGACCCCGACGACCGGGTAACCGGCTTCGGCAAGTGGAATGGCCGTTCGTCCGGTGCCGCAGCCGATCTCCAGCACGGAATGGCCGAACGCCTCCCCCGCAAGCTTCAACAGCAGCGGCAGATCCGGTTTCCAATCTTCATTTTCCCTGTCATAACGCTGCGGATCTGCATATTCTTCGTCATTATCGAATCGAGTTTGCATATCAGGATCATTTGGAATCATGGGATATTCGTGCTCCTCATTGTCAGCTGTCGGCGGATGTAACGCTTTCGCTTCCCGGGAAGCGCTGCGGAAACGGGAAAATCCCACGTGCCGAAACACGCGAGACTTCTTCCAGCTTCTTTTTCGAAAAAGAGGGCTTCCCAAAGCGTACGCCGTTACACCGATTGTATCGGCTGCAAGCTTATCTGCGCAAGCCAGATCGCTTTCAATGCGGGGAACGATTCGCGGTCGGCTTCGCCTTCTCCAGTCCGGCCCGAATCGCTTCGAGCAGCAATCCCGTCCGGTCGCAGCGGTATTCCCAGAACATGACGCCGCCGAGCTGCTGCTCCAGCGTATACCGGCATTTGCAGGCGATCGATTGTTCGTCGTCGTACGTAATGAACGTGCCGCCGTCATGGAGGCCGCCGTCGTACAGATAAGGCGCTTTGGCTTCGTCGTCCCAATAGCGCACGAAGCCGCCTCGGTCGATATACTCCCGATGCAGGTCGGTAAATTCCGGTCCGTAGCCTCCGCTCGTCGCCGCCATCTGGTGCAAGCCGTTGTTGACGTTCGGCACGCCTGTCCACATTCGGGAATAGAACGCGGCTCCGATCACGATCTTGTGTCGGGGCACGCCGGCCTTCAGAAACAGATTGACCGACGACTCGGTGCTGATGCGGAACAGGTCGCCGGTCGGTGTATGCAGATTCGTATGGTGGCCGGTCAGGATCTGAAACCCGCCGCGCATGTCGTACGTCATCAGCTGCACATAATCGAGGTAGCGCTGGGCTTCGTCCATCTGCGTTCCGTCGACATAATATTGATCCGCTCCGGCGGCAATCGTGAGCAGATAATGCCTTCCGTCCGCGGAGCCGCGTTCATCCAGCGCTTCGCGAATCGTGCGGAGCAGTAGGGTGAAGTTGCCCCGGTCGTCCGGGCTTGCGGCAATGCCGGCTTCGGCGTAGCACGGATATTCCCAGTCCAGGTCGATGCCGTCCAGTCCGTATTCGGCGATGACGTCAAGCGACGACTGCGCCATCGAACTTCGGCCGCGCTCCGTCGACGCCGCTTCGGAAAATCCGCCCGCGCTCCAGCCTCCGACCGACAGCAGGATCGAGACGCCGGGATGTTCTTTTTTGATTCGATTCAGTTCGTGCATGTTGCGCAAATGTTCCGTGACGATCATATCGCCCTGCACATGGCCGAACGCGATATTGATATGCGTCAGCTTGAGCAGGTCTTCCGTTTTGAGGTCCGGCAGGTCGGCATGGCCGACATAGCCGACTACGCGCGGAGCGAAGTCGGCGGCAGGCGTCGAATCGGCAGCAAAAAGTTCGGATTGGTCGTGAGAATCGCGGTTCATGTCGGTTCCTCTTTTCTCGTAAAATAGGGACGGCTGACGCGGAGTTCAGGTCAATTCAGGTCAGGTCAGGTCAGGTGTATCCGTCCGGATCAGCCGCGCACGGTGCGCAGAATCTGCAGCGCTTCGGCGCAGCTGCCCGGCTTGTAGCCGGACTCCGCGTAGCGGACGTTCAGGTCGGCGTCGAGCACGAACAGATGCGGATATTCCGCGCCGGGCGGCGGGCAGTTCGCGTTCATCGCCGCGAACGCTTCGCCGGAACGGTCGTAAGCGAAGACCGCGCCAGGCGGCAGCGTCTTCGGCACGAACGGCCGCACGGCGGCGGGCACTTCGGCGGCTCCGGCAGGCCGGTCGGCCGCAGCGCCGCCGGCTTCGGGCGGTACCGCAGCGCCGGCTTCGCTTGCGGCGAGGCCGGCGTGGACGATAAAGAGCAGCGGCACTTCGGCGGCTTCGAGCGTCTCTTTGAGCTCGCCGGCTTCGCGCAGCAGATGGCGCGTCGGTTCCAGCCGGTAATCGATCCAGGCGACGAGCGCGCCCTTGCCGCCGGACAGTTCGGCGAGCGTCCGCGCTTCGCCGCTTGGCAGCGTCAGGCGGGAATGACCTTCCGCGGCGGCCAATACCGGAACCGATTGTTCCGGTTCGCGGAAAACGGGTTCAAGCTCCGTTTCGCGGCCCGGTTCGATCACGAAATGGAACAGGCGGCCGAGCACGCGGCCGTTTTGCAGCCGGATGCCGGTCGTCATGCGGTAATCGCCGGCTTCCAGTTCGAACGGAACGTCGTAGACGTCCTGACGTCGAAACGGATAATTCAGCGTCGTATAGAAGCCGCGTTCCAGCCGCGCAAGCGTGAAGTTCTCGCGGTAGGACGCTTCGACGGCCGGCGCGGAAATTTCCCGCGGCTCGGCGGCCGGTTCGGGGCGCCGCAGACGCAGCGTGCCGTAGGCCGCGCGGCCTTGCGCCGCTTCGGCGGCTTCCGCGGTTTCCGCGGCGCGGATTCCGGTTCCGCGCTCGGCCCCGGTTCCGGCGTCGGCGCCGCTGCCGATTTTGGTTCCGATCTCGATTCCGGCTCCGGCTTCGATCGGGCGTTCCAGATCGATCCAGCCCGAGCCTTCGCCGGCGTCGACCCACGCCTGCGGGTGCTGCGCCGCCGGATGCAGGCGCGCCGCAATGCCGAAGCTGCGGCAGAGAGCGACGAGCATGATCTCGACCGATTCGCGGTCGCCGGCCCGCAGCGCGAACGTCCCGGCCGGGGACGCTTTGCCCGGCACGGGTGTCCGGCGCGGCAGGACGCTCCAGTCCGCGGCGACTTTTCTTGCCAGCCGCTGCGGATCGGCGCGGTAAGCTTCGGCGTCTTCGGCCGTGAACGCGCCGCGCAGCTGCGCGCGGTACGGCGACAGCTTCTCCCAGCGTACGCGGGGGCAGAGCACGTAGGCGATGAAGCGCTCATCGGCAGGGTCGGTTCCGGAGCCTTCATCCTTGCCGGTCTTCCCTTCGGATTCCGCTCCGGCTTCCCATCCGATAGGCATGCCGATTTCCCGCCCGGCTTCAAGCCCGCCGCGCAGATGGTCGTCCAGCGTCACCCGATCGGTATCGATCAGGTCTTTGGACGTCAGGCTCTCCAGCAGCCGCAGCGGCCACTCGCCGCGCTGCGGCGTGTGCTGTTGCAGAAACGCCGCGATCTCCCCGGCATTGCCCCGGGCATCTCCCAGTACCTTGAAGACGCGAGCCGCGTCCAATCCAAGCGAATCGGCCAGAGCCGCCGATTCTGCCTCGCCGGCAAAGCCCGCTTCAAAAGCGGCGCGAATCCGCTCGCCTTCGGCGATGCGGCTCCGGTGCCGGGCGAGCCGCTCTTCCGGCAGCGGCTCTTCGGCCGCGCCGGCAAGTTCCGGCGGCGGCGTCAGTTCAAAATCGACGCTGCCCGAAGGCTGGCCGCTATGCGCAAGCACGAGTTCCACCGTCTCCGCGGCAGACGAATCTTCCGACCGCCCGGCGCCGTGATTCGGCGCAACCGCCCGGCTTCCGTATACGATACACTCGCTCCACAGGCCGCCCTGCGAGGCGCGCACGACCAGATCGCCGTAGCCGGTCACGAACCGCAGCCGACCGTCCATGCCGGTCACCATCGAAGACAACGGATGCAGCTCCGCATAATTGTAGAGCTGGAACTGCACGTCCGCGCCCGCCGCCGGGCGGCCGTCCGCGTCCGTTACGCGGACTTCGAGCGTCCGTACCGGCGCATAATTCGCCAACAGATTGATCTCCGTATGCACGCCGTCGCCGTGCGTCACCGGTTCCGGCCCGGCGTAGCCCGCCGGCACCCGCGTATGCACCAGCATGGCCCGGCGCGCCGGGCCGTCGAACCAGCCCCGGTCAAGCGCAGGTTCCGGCTCGCAGGCGCCGATAAAATGCCACGCTCCGTCCGCCCACGCTTCGACCCAGGCATGGTTGTCGTCCACATGCGCCCAGCGCGGCGTATAGCATTGGCGCGCCGGAATGCCGATGCTGCGCAGCGCGGCTGTCGCCAGCGTCGATTCTTCGCCGCAGCGTCCCTTGGCGCTGCGGATCATGCCAAGCGGCGAGATCGTCCGGGCGTCGCTGCCGGTATAGGTCGCTTTTTCATAACACCAGTAATTGGTCTCCAGCACGGCGTCGGACATCGACAACCCGCGTACCCGGCCTCGTAGTTCCCCGGCGATCGCATCGCGATAATCTTCGATACGTTCATTGTTGATCCGGGGCGGCAGCACGTAATGCAGAAACAGCTCATCCGGCACCGAAGATCCCCACGGCATGTCCGTTCGCATGCGCAGTGCCTGCCGCACATGCGTCAGAAACAGCTCGCCGTCGTAATCCGCCAGATCGTTGATCGGCATATGCGCATACAGGAATTCGAGCGCCAACCGTTCTTCTTCGCTTAGCGGCCCGGCGAATACGCCAAAGCATTCTTTTTCCCGCGCGGCCGCAAGCTTTCTCTGCTGTTCGAACGCGGCCGAGATTGCCTGCATGCGCGGCGCGTCCAACGAGAACGGATAGGACGGATTTGCCGATTCCATCATCAAACCGTTCGCCTGTTGTTCCTGTTCTTGTTCCTGTTTTTGTCCGGGTTCCCGTTCAGCCTTGCTCTCGTCCGTTCTCATGTCCGCTCACTCCTTCCACAGTTTGCCGTCTTCGCGTATCCAGTACGCCCCGCTGCCGTCCGCCGACGGCAGACGCATACGGAACGAATGCGTCGTCGTCTCGATCGACAGTCCCGCTCCGCCCAGAGCCGACAGTTCCCCGTCTGCATCGCCGTCTTCCAGCAGCGGAGTCAGCTCGGACGCGAAACTTCCCGACCGCTCGTACAGATTGCGCTGGCGGTAATACAACCGTCTCAGCTTCCATTTGACCGTCTCGTCCGCCGGCAGCCCGAACGGTTCAGGTTCCGCCTCGCCTTCTCCGGCAAAGTGTACGAAGCCCCACATTTCCGGGTAGTGCATATTGACGACGCCCTGCGGCGACCAGACCCAGTTGTCTTCCGGATAAGGACGATCGTTATCCGGGTTGATCCGCTTGCGGTATGCGCCGCTGTCTTTGTCCACCTGCCACTGCACGCGGGAAAAATTGACGCGCCAGTACTGTCCGGCTTCCGGCGGCTTCTGCCCTTCGGCACATTCGCGCAAAATGCTCCACGGCATGGCGACTTCCACGCTCCAGCTCCGGTTGTCCGCGGCCGGATCGTTCAGCGTACCGTCGATATGTACCGCTGTCCGCAGGCCGCGGATATCCCAACCGTTGACCGGAGGCCCGCCATCCCGGTAAGGGGTGATCAGCATAAGATCCCAGACCGTGTTCAGCGCGTTGATCTCGAATTCGTAATACTGGTGGCTGTCTCCGTCGGGATCGATAAAAATTTCAAAATCGTTATCGTAAAAGATGACCGATTCGCGCTCGGTGAGCGTCGCCCAGATCTCGTCTTCTTCAAGCTGCGCCCCGATATAGAAATATTCGTCGTCCCACAGCATCTTCGCCCGCGTCAATTTGCCCGGCCGGGGCTTGGCGTCGCCTTCGATATCGACGAAGCTGTCCGTCCACGGCGCATTCGCCCAGAACGGCTTGTCGAGCCGCCCGTCCAATTCAAGCTTGCCCGGGGCCCGCCCGCACACGTAGGAACGCGGCGCAAACGGGATCGCCGGTTCCGGCATTCCGCCAAGATTCATCTTTTTTCCTCCTCCGATTCCGTTCCGTTGTTGCCTGCGTAAAAAGCGGCGGTGCTCCCGCTTCCGGTGCCGCCCGCCGCTGTGCGATTGTCAAAGCCTGTCCGTCCTCTCGCTCACGCCTCGCTTAACCGGATAACGAGCGCAATCGGCGTCTCGCCTCCGCGGACCGATTCCGGCAGCTCCACAACAATCCCCGCATCCGTCTGGCGCAGCGTAAGTTCCTCTTCGCTTCCCAGCAGTTCGGCCCCCCGGAACTCGCCGACCGCCGGAATTTCCAGTTCGCTTTCCACCGTGTCCCCTTCGGCATAGAGCCGGATCGCGTAGACGTCGCTTCCTTTGCGCGTAAACCGGATCTTCTTGTCCGCCGACGCGTACGGTTCGCACACCCGCGTGCCGTAGATGCCGTCGCCGTTGACCGCAAGCCAGGCGCCGAGCCCTTTCATGCCTTGGATCGCCGCGGCCGGCAGTCGGCCGTCCGGCTGCGGGCCGACGTTGAGCGCCAGATTGCCGCCTTTGGCCACGATCTCGACAAGCAGGTGCACGAGCTCCCGCACGCTTTTGTACCGGTCTTCATAATTGAAGGAAAAAGAAGTGCCCATCGTGATACAGCTCTCCCACGGCACGTTTAGCGGCCGTTCCGGCAGCGTCTGCTCCGGCGTGATCAGGTTCTCGTACGGCCCGCCCACGGTCCGGTCGGCGCTTAGCAGCCAGGGCTGGTGTTCCCGGCGAATCTCGTCGACCAGTTCGCCGAGCCGGATATCCTGTCCGCTGCCCGCGTTCACCCAACCGGCGTCGAGCCACAGCATGTCGATCCGGCCGTACCGGGTCATCAGTTCGGTAATCTGCTCGTGCGTGAACTTGACGAACTTTTCCCACAGCCACGGATACGCCGCAGGATCGTACGACGGGCCGCGCCACATTTTCTCGCCCCGCTCCATGCCCGGCGCCCAGTAATCCGGCGTATGCCAGTCGGCTTTGGAGAAATAGGCCGAGATCGCAAGTCCCCGCGAGCGGAAAGCGTCGAACAGGTTCTTGCAGATGTCCGCGTACTTGTGCCGATGGAACGGCGTATCCGGTCCGGTAATGCGGTAATCCGTCGTATGCGTGTCCCACATGCAGAAGCCGTCGTGATGTTTGGTCGTGAAGGTCAAATATTTGAATCCGCCTTCCGCGGCCAGATCGGCCCACAGCTCCGGCTGGAACCGGATCGGATTGAACGTTCGGTTCAGGTCGAAATATTCCCGCTTCAATTCTTCGCCTTCGACGCCCCAGTCGATACAGTCTCTCGCCCAGTCCGCGTCTCCGTCGCTCAGCGCCCAGGATTCCACCACGCCGAGCTGCGAATACGGTCCCCAGTGCATCATCAAGCCGAGCTTCTGGTCTTTGAACCATTCGAGGCGTTCGAGCAGCAGCGGATCTTCCGGCTTCACCCATTCGTCTTCGCTGCTGTAATTGTGCACGCCTTCATGCACGACCGGTTCCGGTTCCCGTGCTTCTTCCGCCATTTTCGCTTCCGTCATCTGCTCCTCCTTCTCGAATCTCCTGTCCGCGGCCTTCGCGGCAGGCGTTCGATCTGTCGTTGTCGATCGGGTTATTGCCGCTTGTTCCCCAATAAGGGGCGGGGAACGAAGGGCCCGAGCCGCTTCGTTCTCCGCCCCGCCGTTTAGGATCCGGACGAGACGCCGTCTATCCGCTTACTGCGCGTTCTCGCTGTTCCATTGGTCGTACGCTTCCTGGTAAATTTCCACGATGCGGTCGCTGCCCATCTTTTTGAGCTGCGCCACATAGCTGTCCCAGTTGCTCATCGGTTCCTGTCCGGTTACGAATTTCGCTTCCATCTGCTCCACATACGTATTCATGTCGGACAGCAGCGCGGACACTTCCGTCTGCGCGTCGTTCGTCAGATACACGTTCGGGAACGGAATTTTGGCGATCGGCACCAACTTCTGTTCGTTTTGCTTCACGACCCAGTCTTCCACTTCGCTGCGCAGGCCGTTCGTCAGTTCGGGAATATTGACGCCCGGCGTTACGATGCCGTAGTTCGGCGTCAGCGTCGCGCGGTATTCTTCGCGGTCGCCGCCGCCCGGCACGTCGAGGAATTTTTTCTCGTGCGTCGCTTCGTCGACGTAGTCCCACATTTTGCCGCGTGGTCCTTGCGTCCACAGCGTCGCGCCGTCATAGCCGTATTGGTAATCGATCCAGCGCATGCTCGCTTCCGGATTCGGATTGGTGACCGTAATGGCGAAGTTGCCGTTGGACGACATGCCCGGATGTTTGCCGTAGACCGGCGTACCGGCGATTTCGCTCGCTACCGGCGTCATCATCGGGTCCTGCATCGTTTCTTCGGTTCCGCCGAGCGTGAAGTACGGGTAGTAATCGCTGAACAGCGCCAGCTGGTTTTTCGCGCCTTTGGCTTTTTTCTGTTCGTCCGTTTGCGAGAACGTCTCGTGGTCCAGCAGATCTTCGTTCCACAGCTTGTTCAGGAACGTCAGATAGCCTTTATAGCCTTCTTCCTGCGGCGTGTAATGCACTTTGCCGTCTTTGTCCGCGTAATACACTTCGTTGTACATGCCCCAGAAGCCGAGGAAGTACATGCGCAGATCGTCCAGCTTGACCGAAGTCAGCGGAATTTCATCGGCTTTGCCGTTTCCGTTCGGATCTTCCGTTTTGACTTTTTTCAGGTAAGCGTACAGTTCGTCGGTCGTTTTCGGTTCTTCGACGCCCAGCTTTTCCAGGAATTCGCCGTTGTACCACATCGGGCCGCGGTACCAGACCGCTGTCGTATCGATAAACGGCAGCGCGTAGATATGGCCGTCCGTCGTCGTGATCGATTTGCGCACGTTCGGGTTTTCGTCGAGGATTTTTTTGAGGTTGGGCGCGTAATTGTCGATCAAATCTTCCAGCGGCACAAGCTGCCCCTGCGTGCCGTAGCTGACCTGCTCAGCCGGCGTGATGTCGGCGGCGTACAGCATGTCGGGCAGATCGCCGCTTGCGAACACGAGATTTTTCTTCGTCGGGAAGCTGTCGATCGGCGCCGTCTGGAACTCGACTTTGATGTTGGACAGTTTCTCCATCTCCTGGATGACCGGCATCGTGTCCCACGGCGCCATATCGGCGCTCGGCGAGAACACGCTCAGCGTAATCGGTTCTTCCACGATCGGGAACCCGTCCTTGCTTACGCTTCCGCCCTTCTCCGACGCCGTTTCCGTCGTTCCGCCGGATTGGCAGGCGGATGCCAGCATCGAGAACAACAATACCCCGGACAGCGCGGCTGCCCCTTTTCTACGACCCGTTTTCATACAAAATCCTCCCCTTTTCTCTGAATGGCCCTACTGTACGGTGTCCCGTACTCTATGGCAAGATCAGCCCTTGACGGAACCGATCATGACACCTTGCACAAAATAGCGCTGCAGGAACGGATAGACGGCAATGATCGGCAGCGTCGCGACGATGATGACAGCGTATTTGACGAGCGCGGCGACTTCGGCTTTGTTGTTGAGCGAAGTGGCCATCGTGGCGTCGATCGTGCCGGCCTGCGCCGACATCTGCTGCAGGACGAGAATCTGGCGCAGCACCAGCTGCAGCGGATATTTTTCCTGCTGGTTGAGGTAGATCATCGCGGAGAAGTAATTGTTCCAGTGCCCGACGCCGAAAAAGAGAGCCATGACGGCGATGAGCGCGGTCGACAGCGGCAGAACGATCCGGAAATAGAGGCGGAAATTGCTGCATCCGTCGATTTCCGCCGCTTCCTGCAGTTCCCTCGGGATCGAGGACTGGAAAAACGTGCGGCAGACGATCAGATTCCAGACGGAAGTCGCACCCGGCAGAATCAACGCCCACATGCTGTCGACGAGGCCGAGATTGCGCACGACCAGATAAGTCGGAACGAGGCCGCCGCCGAAAAACATCGTGACGATAAACAGAATCATGAACAGATTGCGGCCCACGAAATCCCTGCGGCTGAGCGCATAGGCGGCCGGCAGCGTCACGAGCAGATTGACCAGCGTCCCGACGACGGTGTAGATGATCGTGTTCAGGTAGCCGTTCCAGATGCTGGGGTCCTGGAATACCCGCCGGTACCCTTCGAACGTGATGTCTTTCGGCAGCAGCCACATTTCTCCGGCGGCCACGATGGTCGGATTGCTGATCGAAGCGCTAAGAATGTAGATCAGCGGGTAAGCGACGACGATAAGCGCTGCCGTCAGCAGCAAATACACGAAGGCGAGAAAAATTTTGTCCTGTTTCGTTTCCTTGATCGAGCTGATCATGCTTCATCCCTCCTGTTCGTTCCTGGCTGTTACCACAAGCTGTTCTCGCTCGTCCGCCGCACGACCTGGTTGACGACGATCAGCAGAATCGCGTTGACGATCGAGTTGAACAAACCGACCGCGGTCGAATAACTGTACTGGGCTTCCAACAGGCCGGTCCGGTATACGGAAGTAGCGATCACGTCGGAAGCTTCCATATTAAGCGGATTTTGCAGCAGCAGGATTTTCTCGTAACCGACCCCGAGCAGGCCGCCCATGTTCAAAATGAGCAGGATCGTGATCGTCGGGATGATCACCGGGAAATTGATATGCCGGATACGCTGCAGCCTCGACGCTCCGTCGAGAATCGCCGCTTCATGTAGCCCGGGATCGACAGCGGTCAGCGCGGCGAGGTAGATGATCGTGCCCCAGCCGGTCGCCTGCCAGACGTCGGACAGGACGTAGATCGTCTTGAACCAGCGCGGATCAGTCAGGAAGCTCGGCGGCGTAACCCCGATCGCTTCGAGCAGATTGACGATCATGCCGCTCGACGGCGTCAGGAACGTGATGATCATGCCGGCCATAACGACCATCGAAATGAAATGCGGCGCGTATGTAACGGTTTGAACGGTTTTTTTGAACGGGCCGTTCTTCAGTTCGTTGAAGGCCAGCGCCAGCAGAATCGGCAGCGGGAATCCGATCAACAGCCCGTACAGACTGATGCTGAACGTGTTCCACATGAGGTCCCAGAAATAGTAGGATTCGAAGAAGCGGGTAAAATGATCGAAGCCTACCCATTTGCTGGCCGACATGCCCAGAGCCGGAATATAGTTTTTGAACGCGATCTGGATTCCGTACATCGGCACGTAGTTGAAAATAATGACTGTCAGCAGCGCGGGCGCCATGAAGATGTACAGCTGCCAGTTGCGCACGATTTTCTTTAGAAGCTTTTTGCTTTTTCGTTGGGCAGGCGGGTTGAGCACCGCTTTTGCGCTTTCTTGCATCATCGTCTTCACTCCCTCGGTAGTATGTTCGCGCATCAGGTATAAGTTACTAGTGAGTCATGTTACCTGACAGGCTTTCGGATTGCTCTCACTTCCCTCCCGTGCGCCGAAACGCCTTCGCAACCGACCTTCCGGATCGGAAAACGCAGGCGCCTACTTTTTTGTAAGCATTTCCATTGGCTTGACTCCGGCTTTCGTCGTTTCGGGTTTACAGCGAGTTTACAGAACGGGGAGCGAAGCGTAAATATGTGGTTTTGGTCCTGACTGTAAATTTGACAATCGCAAGTTCGGGAAAATGTGTTAGAATACATTACAGATCCTGAGGTTTTTTCATGAAAAGCACTTCCGATTTTCATCACAATGCGGCTGCTGCGGCCTCTTGCCGAATGCGAAAAGTAAAAAACGACACATTCGACAAGCCGTGGATACACTATTAAAGCGTTTGCAAAGTGGTCAAAATCCACATATTGCCTGACAATCGGCCGCCCCGTACACTTTGGGTACCCCCTGCACGTTTATCGAGCGATAGCGAAAGGAGCCTACCGGAATGAAAGTCTCAGTCAAACCGAGCTATTTCAAATCCAGACTTTTTCTGAAATACATTTCTTCCTATTTGTTCGTTCTGCTGATTCCGCTCGTCTGCCTGACCTTCGTTCTGTACCATAATACGGCGTCCAATCTTCGCGCGCAGATCGAGCAGTCCCATCTCAATCAACTGACGCAGGCCGAGACGATCGTCGACACGCATCTGCAGCAGTTGAACGATATCGCTTCGCGCGCGGCGTACGATCCGAGTCTCAGCCGCTACCGCGTCCATGACGCCTATTACAGCCTTGAAGCGATCGACGCGCTCGGCAATTACAAAGCGGCCAGCCCGATCGTGGACGAGATGTTTTTGTATTTCCGCGGCGATCCGCGCATCTATTCCAGCGTCGGCATGTACGATCTGGACGTGTTTGCGGACAAATACCGGTTCAAGAACTGGACAGCCGACGCGGTCGAGCGCGATCTCAACGAAGTCCGGTATACGACGATGCGTCCGGCGGACCGCGTCGAGCGCGCTTCCGGTTATGCGCAGTCCACGCTCGTCTACCTCGTGCCGATGGTGCCGAACAGCCCGAATCCGCACGGGACGTTGATGTATTTCGTCAAGGAATCCAGCCTCACCGGCCTGATCGATTCGATTCTCGGCGGTTACGAAGGCTCGTCTTACATTTTCGATGCCGAAGGCCGGGTTCTCGCGGTCAAAAGCAATCAGGATGAAGCGCTCGGCGATCAGTCGCTGCAATCGCTCGTCTCGCTGTCCACCGGCACGCACAGCGTGAAGATCGGCGGCGTTCCGCATTCGGTCGTCTCCGTCAAATCCGAATTGAACGGCTGGGAATACGTCACGCTGATGCCGAGCGCGCAGTTCTTCAGCAGCGTGCTGCATATCCGGGCGTTTATCGTGGCCCTGTTCTCGATCGTCGTCGTATTCGGGGGCATTGGCGCGCTGCTGCTCGCGCGCCGGCAGTACAGCCCTATTTTCCAACTGTCCGAATTCGCCGAATCAAAGCCCGTCTCGCGGGGTCCCGGGGCCGATCCGGCGCCTCATACGCCGATGGGCGAGCTGGAACGTATCCGCTCGGCGCTCCAGGCTTACAGCGCGCGCGCTGACCTGCAGGAGCCGTATGCGCGCAACCATTTCCTGCTCATGCTGCTGCGCCACGGGGACGATTCGGGTCCTTCGCTCGGGCTGCCGGAATCGTTCGGCCTCCAATTCGACCGCTCGCGCTATTTCGCCATGCTGATCGGCCGCGAACATACCGGCGGCACAGCCGAAGAAGCGCGCGACTGGCAGCTGATGCTCACCCTGCTGTCGGAAGCCGAATACCCGGAACTCGGAGCGCGCCTCTACGGCGTCGAGCTGCCGAAGCCGGATCAGATTGCGCTGATCGTCGGCTTCGACCTTATCGAAGACGCGGACGAGACTTCGCAGATCGGCCGGATCGCGAGCGCCGTCTACGATCATCTGCAAGGGATCGGCCGCCTCAATCCGTCGATCGGCATCGGTACCTGCGCGGACGGCCCGGAACGGCTCAGCCAATCGTTTATCGAAGCGTGTTCCGCGTTCGAATCGCGCACCCGCACCGCCGAAGGCAGCTTGGCTTACTTCAGCGATCTGACCGCGGAGAGCGGCGAAGCGTCCTGGGTACCGAAAACGGTTCTGCTCAAACTGGCGCAGAGCCTCAAGCAGGGCAGCGCCGACGTCGCCGCCCGTTCGGTCGCCGAAGCGGCCCAGACGCTGCGCGCGCCGGGATTGTCCGCCAAATACATGCGCTGCATCGGCTTCGATATCCTCAATACCATTCTCAAGACCGCCGACGAAGCCGGCGTGGACAATTTGTCCGGCAGCATTCCGTCGATCGAAGCGTTCTCTTCGCCGGACGAGCTGGAACAAGGCTTCCTGAAGCTCGTGGACAAGCTGTGCGAACAGGTCGAGGAAAAAGAAGAATGCGAGACCCATACGCTGATGGATACGATCGTCGCCTATATCGACGAGCATTACGCCGACCATTCGCTGAGCCTGGAGACGATCTCGCACAATTATTCGATCTCCATGTCGTACTTCAGCCGTTCGTTCAAGGACAAAGTCGGCACCAACTTCGTCCAGTACATTTGGCAAAAGCGCATGGCCGCCGCGATCGTCGAACTGACGACGACCGACGAGCCGCTCAAGGAAATCATTCAGCGGATCGGCTACCAGGACGCGCCCAATTTTATTCGCAAATTCAAAAAAGAAACCGGCCATACGCCAGGTCAATACCGCAAGCTGTTCTCCGACGCGGACGGCAGCCTAAAAGAAAAAGCGTAGGCTGGAAGAAGCCGCCTCTTCGGGGCTTCGCTTGTTTCCTCCCCTTCGAATCGGGTAAGATGGGGGAAGAAGACCATCATCCTGGCCGCTCCAACGCGGCTCGAAGCGCTGGAACGTTTCAAGGTTCCGCAAGGAGGAGATTTCCATGAACATCACGACCCGAGCACGCAAGACGCTGATCGCGTTATCCGCCGCAAGCGTTGTGGCGATCGGCTCCGCGGGAGCTGCCGCGCAGCTCCCGCTGCCTGCCGCTTCGGCGGAGCAGGCGCCGACCGCTTCGGACAGCGCCATGGCGCTGCAGAAGCTGGCTTCATTCTACAAGCCGGCGCTCCGGGGCGAATTCCCGGGCAACGCATCCGGCTTCGCTGTCGGCAAAACGACGCGCAGCGAAGTCATCGACGCTTTCGGTTCGCCCGACGTGACCCGCACTTCCGTCGCCGGCTTCGACAGCTACACCGCCACTATGGGCAATCCCGGCTACGCCATGTCTTACACGGCGTCCGGCGTGCTCAAAGAAATCCGGTATTTCGGCACCAACGTCGAACGCCAAACGAATATCGGCGGCATGACGATGGCCATGGTCAAAAAATCCTGGTACGCGCCGACTTCGACCGCCACGATCAAAAACGGCACTTCGATCCAGACCAAGCTGACTTACAAACGCGGCGAATACAAGATCGAATTCATTTTCAACAATTCGCTGGAGCTGTCGCATATCAACCTGCTCAAAGGATGATCGATGGGAATTCCGGCGAATCGGGAACGTCCGGCTCGGAGCCGGTAACGGTACCGATAGACGCGTGAAAAGGCCGCCCTTTTGAGGGCGGCCTTTTTGTGTTGAGTGCGGCGGATCCGGAAGTCCGGGCGCAGCTTGGAAGGTGCGTCTTTTGGTTCGCCGGCCGTAGCAGGCGTACCTGCTGCGCTCGCTTTGCTTATGGCGCCCGCCCTTCCTGCCCTTCCTGCCCTTCCTGCCCTTCCTGCCCTTCCTGTCATGCCCGCCCGGTAACGAATCCTTATCCCGCTATTTGCCGGTATTCCGCCTTTTTGCACATCCAACGAATCGTCCTATCCTTATCGGCCGCAATTCGGCGTATTTGGGCCGATTCGGAGCTTATAGCGTGATGACGATTCGTTAACAAAGCAAAAAGCGGACTTGGCCGACAAATAGCGTGATGCGGATTCGTTAGACTTGTCTGTCCCATGCCCGTTCGAAGCGGCATACGTTGAAGCGGCGGCAGCCGATAAAAGAGAGCTGACTTACTTTTACATAGCTATTATTATAAATACACAAGCAGCCGACCTCTTTTCCAACTTTGCCGTCGTTATCCAAATTTATAGAAACGCAGGTGCCTATCATGCAGGATCTGACCACCCTTATCCGAAATCGCCATTCCGCCATCAAATTTATGCCCGATACGCCGATTTCCCGTCAGGAACTTTCCGAGATCTTCGAAGGAGTCAAGCTCGCGCCTTCGGCTTTTAACCTTCAGCATGCCCGGTATGCCGCCGTGACCGATGAAGAGACCGTAGAAAACATATATCAGGCTTCCGGCGGCCAATACAAAATCAAGCTCGCTTCGGCCGTGATCGCCGTATTCGGCGACACGCAGGCCCATACCCATGTCGCCGACATGTACGAAGGCTTTCTGGCGCTCGGCATCATCGATCGTGCCGAGTTCGACACGACCGTCCGCGACGTGACCGACTTCTACGAACGGCGCGGCGAGACTTTCCAACGCGACGAAGCGATCCGCAACGCCAGCTTGTCCGCCATGATGTTCATGCTGATCGCCAAAGACAAAGGCTGGGACACATGCCCGATGATCGGCTTCGATCCCGATGCCGTACGCGAAGCGGTCGGCGCTCCGGACAATCTGACGCCTGTCATGCTGATCGCGATCGGCCAGGAAGACACGTCGAAACGCCGCCCGCGCGGCTACCGCAAGCCGGTATCGGAGTTCGTGACTTTCGACCGGTTCTGACCGGTTCTGACCGCTTCTGACCGCTTCTGATCCGGTCGCCGCCGAATCCGCAAGAGCCAAAAGACCGTCCCGCCAGGAATCGAAGATTCCCGCGGAACGGTCTTTTTTTGCGCTGCTATTCGGGCGCCGCTATTTCAGCGCCGCTGCCCGGCTTACTCGCCGCGCAGGCTTACAGGTCCGATTTTTCGTCGAACAGTTCGCACAATTCGCTCACGAGCGAGCCGACGTAGTCGACCGCGCTGCGAATCGTGCGGCTATCGGACATGTCGACGCCCGCCATCCGGGCCAGCTCAAGCGGCGTTTTCGAACCGCCGGCTTTGAGCGTGTCCAGCCAGCGGTCGACCGCCGGCTGTCCTTCTTCGCGGATGATCTGCATCATCGCGGTGGACAGTGTCAGCCCCGCCGAATACGTATACGGATACAGGCCCATATAGTAATGGGGCTGTCTCATCCACGTCAGCTTCGCGTCTTCGGTCATTTCCAGCGTGTCTCCCCAGAACGAAGACAGCACGTCGCCTTTGAGTTCGCTCAGCACTTTGGCCGTGATCGCCTGGTCGTTCATGGCACGGGCATACACCCGGCGCTGGAGTTCGCCTTCCAGCAGGTGGGTGACGAAGTTATGGTAATACGTATTGAGCAGCTGCATGATGACCCAGCGGCGCAGCCGCTTGTCTTCCGACTGCGCGCGCAGATGCTCCGCGAGCAGCAGCTCGTTCATCGTCGACGGCGCTTCGATGAAATAGAGCGACGGACGCGAGTTGACCATCCGCTGGTAGCGGGCGCCCAGCATGAGATGGCCGGCGTGGCCGACTTCATGCGCCAGCGTGAACGCGCCGCGCATATTGTCGGCCCACGACATCAGAATGTAGGAATGCGAGCCGTAGATCGACGCGCAGAACGCTCCGGTCGATTTGCCGACATTCGACGCATGATCGACCCAGCGCTGCGTGAACGCCGCTTCGACGATCTCGCCGTATTCGCCGCCGAGTACGCCCAGCGCGTCCTGTACCGTTTTGCACGCTTCTTCGTACGTGATCGACGGACTGTAGTCCGGGTCGAGCGGCGCTTTAAGGTCGCAATAATACATCGTATCCAGCCCGAGCACCTTTTTCTTGAGCTCGGCGTATTTGCGCATATGCGGCGCAAGCTCCGTCTGGATCGTATCGAGAATCGCTTCGTACATCTCTTCCGTGACCTGCTGCGGTTCAAGCAGCATCTGCGTGACCGAGTCGTAGTTCCGCAGACGGGACATGATCACCTGACGCTTCACTTCGGCGGCGTACGCTTCCGCGAACGTATTGCGGTACGCGTGCAGCCCGCGGCTGAACGAAGCGAACGAACTGCGGCGCAGCTCGGTATTCAGGTGCATTTCGTAATCGGTTTCGTACGAGGCAAAAGAGACCGGATACCGCGTGCCGTCCACCTCGACGCCCGCAAACGTCATATCGGCAAGCTTGCCGCGCAGATAAGTCCGGTACGGCGCGCCGTGCACTTCGGACAGCGAAGCCAGCACTTTCTCCGTCTCGGGCGACAGACGGTGCGGCTTTTGCGCCAGCAGCAGCTTCAGCCGGCGTTCGAAATCGGCAAGTCCGGGTTCTTCCGCCAAATAGCGCTCGATCGTGCCGTCTTCGAGTGCCAGCAGCTCGGAATCGATAAACGTGAATTCGGACGACAGCTTCGTCAGCGTATCGCCGGACTTGGCCGAGCGGGCCTGATTGTCCGCGTCGGTGCCGTCTTCGGTCTGGCGCAGATGCGCGTAAGCCCCGACTTTGTGGGCTCTTTCCATAACGGTCTCGTGCGCCGTCAGGCACTCCAGCAGCACCGCGGCGCCTTCGCCGAGTCGTCCGCGGAACCGGGTGACGTCTTCCGCGCTGCGCGCGGTCCGCTCAAGTTCCTCGTTCCAATCGTCCTCGCTCAGAAACAAATGCTCCAAATTCCACGTCGATTCCTCCGGAACCTCCGAACGCATCCATACTTGATGACTCATGACGCTCACTCCTCTGCCTAAAATAAGGCGCGAGCGTCGGCGGATAACCATGCTCCGCCGACGCTCGCGCCAATCCGGTATCGCTCCCGTTCGGGAGTCCGCCTGTTTATTTTAACGCGGACGCCCGATCGTTGCAAAATGCCACGTTCGGTCAGTTTTGGACCGAGTGCGCTTTACGGCTCGATGCCGTAGACCGCTTTGCCGTTCACGTACACGACGGTCCGGTCCCACTCGCCGAACCCGGCAGATCCCGCTTTGTACGAATAATCGTTCTGTTCGTTATAGGCGCCCCAGTCGCTTCGATGAATACGCGACTGAATTTCCCCGGTCTCGCCTTTGGCCGCAAGGGTGCCGGACACAAAGCCGAGTTCCACGTAATCGGTAGCGCCCGCCGGAGCACCCGGCGTTTTGCCGAAGACGGCTTTGACGTTCGAAGCGCCGAACTGTGCCCAGTCGCAGAAATACTGCTGCGCGCCTGTGCCTTCGTTCGTATAATAGTAACGAACTTTGACATTTTTCAGCGGCACGGCCGCCGAGCCGGCGTTGCGGATATTGAATACGGGACGCAGCGCGTTGTCCGACGGGTTATCGTCCAGGCTGCGCTGCAGCAGCACCAGAGATTTCGTTCCGCCGCCCGCAGGCGGCGTCGGCGTAACCGGCGGCGGCACGGACGGACTGCCGCCCGATGCGGCCGGCTTGGCGGATACTTCCGCCGAATCGGCTCCCGCGCCTTTGGCGTTGACGGCGCCGACTTTGTAACGGTACGTTTTGCCGTTGACGGCGGCCGGATCGGCGTACGACGTGCCGGCGATCCCTTTTTGCAAGATCGCGTAACTGCCGCCGCCTTCGGCGCGCTTGACGAGGTACGTGTCCGCGCCCGATACGGCTGTCCACGTCAACGATACCCGGTTGCTGCCGGCCGAAGCCCGCAGTCCGGTGACCGGCCCCGGCACTTGAACGGCCGGAGCCGTTCCGCCCGTCCCGACAGACGCTCCCCGGCGCATCTCTTCGCGGACGAATTTGCCCGATGCGCTGAGCTGCGCCTGCGTCCAGCCTCCGGTAACGCTCGCGCCCGGAGCGAGGGCGGCCGAAGCTTCCTGCTTGTCCGCCAGCGACCAGTTGGCCCAGCCGATGCCCCGATCCGCCATGAAGTCGGTCCATTCCTTGGCCGCCGTCAGATAAGGTCCGCCGCTGCCCGAAGCGTCGCTCGTACCCCATTCGCTGACGAACACGGCCAGACCCTTATTCATGGCCGCGTCGATCCGGTCGCGCAGCCACGCTCCGTGCGTGCCTGCGTAGAAATGCACCGCGTACAGCACATTCGCGTCGGCAAGCGGCGAAGCCGCCGCGTCCTGAATATCCTGGCTCCACGTGCCGGTCCCGACGATGATCGGATTGTCCGGGTCTTCCGCCCGGATGACCCGGACCACTTCTTCGGCGTAAGGCTTGATATGGGTCTTCCAGTTGACGTTCCCGTTCGGTTCGTTCGCGATCTCGTAGATCACGTTCGGCGTGTTGCCGTACGCCTGCGCCATTTCTTTGAAAAAAGCTTTGGACTGCGTCTTGTATTGGTTCGGATCGCCGTCGGCCAAAATATGCCAATCGATGATCACGTACACACCGAGTTTGACCGCGGCATCGACCGCTTCTTTCACTTTGTTTTTCAGCGCCGGATTCGAGATGTACCCGCCCGAGTCCGTATACATGGCGACGCGGAACACGTTCAATCCCCAGTCGTCGCGCAGCCATTTCATGCTGGATTCGTTCACGTAATCGCCGTACCATTGAATGCCGTGCGAACTCATCCCTTTCAACTGCACGGACCTGCCGGCGGCGTCGGTCAATTTGCCGCTGCGCACCGCGAGTTGGCCATGGGTACCGACAAAAGAAGCCGCCGCAGCCGACACGGTTTTGCCGACGGGCGCGGGCTTGCGAGAGTTGGAAGTTTCCGCTTTGGGCTTTTGCGGCCGATTTTGCGATTCCTTGGCGGAGACCGGAGCTCCCGCACCGGCGCAGGCAGCGATTACCGCGACCAGCAGACAGGCGAGCATCAGGCACAAACCTTTTCGAAACGAGCGATTTGGCATCTTTTTCCCTCCATTGCTGTTCTTGGATGTAGTGATTTGCTGAAATTTTGTAGGGCTGGTTGGCCTTCTCTTTTAAATTACCTTATAAATGGAAAAGATACTTGAGGCAAAAGAACGCAAAATGAAAAAAAGACAGCAAAAAGGCCCGGTTTCCGTAAGGAAGCCGAGCCTGTAAGTGTGCCTTATTCCGCCAATTCCGTGCCTTTGGTTTCTTTGCCCAGAAAAGCTACGGCGGCCGCGCCGATCAGGATCATTCCGCAGAACATGCCGAAGATCACGGAAATCTCGACGCCCTGCGAGATCAGCCAGCCGACGAGGAACGGAGCGATAATGCCGCCGATCCGGCCGAACGAAGCGGCAAGTCCCGCTCCCGTCGTGCGAATGCTCGTCGGATAATGTTCGGGCGTGTACGCGTACAGGCCGCCCCACGCGCCGAGATTGAAAAAGGAAAGGCAGATGCCTGCCGCCAGCAGCGTCGCGGTCGTATCGGCCATGCCGAACCAGATCGCGCTCGCCGCCGTCAGTACAAGGTAGACGACCAGCACGAATTTGCGGCCGAACTTCTCGATAAAGTAAGCGGCGGTGAAGTAGCCCGGCAGCTGCGCGAGCGTCATGATCAGCACGTACTCGAAACTTTTGGTCAGGCTGTAGTCTTTGTACACCATGACCTGCGGAAGCCACAAAAACATGCCGTAGTAGGAAAAGACGACCGTGAACCACAAAATCCAGAGCATAAGCGACGTTTTGCGATATCCCGGCGCCCATACCTGGGCGAAGCGACGTTTGAGGCTGATTTTCTCGACCTTGTTTTTTTGCGCGAGAAATCTTGGCGAATCTTCGATTTTGCGGCGCAGGTAGAGCGCATACAGAGCCGGCAGCGCGCCAAGCGCGAAAGCGATACGCCATCCGGATTCAAAATTCGGAATGATGAAGTAGGCGATCAGCGCGGCGAGAATCCAGCCTCCTGCCCAGAAACTTTCCAGCAGGACGACGGTCCGTCCGCGTTCGTTCGCCGGAACCGATTCCGATACGAGCGTCGAGGCGACCGGCAGTTCCCCGCCCAGGCCGAACCCGGAAATAAACCGCAGAATACACAGCATGACGAAGCCGGTCGCGACGGCGGACAATCCGCTCGCCAGCGAGAAAATCAACAGCGTCCAGAGCAGGACCGACTTTCTTCCGAAACGGTCCGCGAGAATGCCGGCACAGGCGGCGCCTATCGCCATCCCGACCGAGTTGATCGCGGTCAGCACGCCCAACTGCTGCGGGCCGAGCGACCATTCGAGCGCAAGCGCGGCGGCGACGAACGAGATCAACGCCACGTCCATCGCATCGAACAACCAGCTCATCCCCACGCTTACGAGCAGACTTCTCCGTTTCGGCTTGCTGAGTGTTTTAACATTTCCCATTCTTTTTCTCCCCATTTCCTCTTGTTGGGCGCGGCCCAGCAGCAGCGTCGTTCCGAAGGAACGCGCCGGCCGCAGGACTAGCGACGAAGAGAATCGCGGGCACCGTCTGCTGCACCGTCAAGCCGCTTTTCCGACTTCCCTACCGCAGAAGTTTGTGAAAATCGGCTCAAAAAACAGCAAAACGGTCCTCCCGTTCTCCCCGCCGCGCGCGCCGGGATCTCTTTCGAGTCTGCCTCATAGTCTATCCTGTCCGAAGCTGCATGTAAAGAAAAATTACGCCAAACCTGCCGTAAGCTCTCAAGCGTCGTGAACCTGCTCTTTTTTCCCGTGCCAAAGCCGATGTTCCCCCTGCTTCGGAAGCCGCAAAACACGCAAAAAAAGCGCTCTCCGCCCCCGCCGGGTTCGTAACAGCGCTTCTTCCCTCATAACATGCCCTGCCTTCGGCTCCGAACGGGTCGAAGCGCTGTACGGCTACACTTTGCGGCGTACGACCGAAGACGCGAGCATGATCCCCGCTCCGGCATACAAAAATCCCTGAACATAATCCGGGTACAAAAACGAACGTACTCCTGCCGCTTCGAACAATACGATCAATGCCGCACAGCCCGCGATTTTCATTTTTGGTGACATCGTCCCATCCTCCAGCCTGGTAAAGGTCTAAATACTTATTGTTTTGAATATATAAGCATTTTCATAAGAAGTAAATCAAATTTTTTCTTTTTGGGAACGTTTTCTTCGGAAAACAGCAAAAAACTCCGGCAGGCGCGAGCCTGTCCGGAGTCGGGAGTATATGCTGTCTTCGATTTAAGGAATGTACTGCTGTACGATCTTCACGATAACGCCGTCTTTGACGGTGACGTGGTAAGGGAACCCGCTGAGGTCAAGCAGTCCGAGCGGGTTGTTGTACTGGGAATCGAACTTGTCCAGACCGATCGATTCGTTCCAGTTGATCTCCACGTCTTCGTAGTTGCCGGTGTGATCGTAGATCTGCATCAGCACTTCGGCGTCCGCGGCAACCGGCAGTTTCTCTTCGGTCAGATCGTTGTTGGCGATGTAGTAACCGTCCGGTGCGCCTCCGATTTCTTCAGCGGCATCCGGGTTTTCCTGCAGGAAAAGCTTGTCCGCCGCTTCGCCGGTGTACCAGCCGATGCGGTCGGTCTCGAGTTGGGTGACGCCGTTTGCGTCTTTCTCAACCGAGTTGATAAAAATCGTATATGTTTGTTCCTTCGAGGTTTCGCTGCTGGTGTCAGTCGTTTGCTGCGCCGGAGCGGCGGAAGCGGGAGTAATGACATTGGAAGTCGGGAAGTATCCGAATCCGATCATAAAGGCCAAGATACCTGTACCGATCATGCCGAGTGTTGTTTTTTTCATTAGTTGTTCTCCCCTTTCAGAGGTCCCTTGTTGTGCAACTTGTCGGTAAGTCTTATTACCCTAAAGCTAGCTTGCACAAACTTTTTTCGGAAATTTACTTTATATGTTCATTATAGGACCTGGTGATAAACAAAGAGTGTCGATTCGATAAAGAAGTTCTTACAAAATCGACTTCTTTGAAAGGGGATGCAGCGAAAAACGTTCCTTTTTGCAGTTGTCCAACGAATTTCGGACACAAAAAAAGCGAAACGGCAGAGCCGTTTCGCTTCGGGCATGCACAGGGCGATCGCCCTGTGCATGTCTGTCGGTTTATTTGAACACTTTCACGCGCTCTTCGACAGGCTGGAACGTCTTCTCGCCGGCCGGAGCCAGCGGATTGCCGAAAGGCATTTGCGCCCGCAGCAGCCAGCTCGCAGGCAGGTTCCAGGCTTCCTGAACGCCGGCGTCGATCAGCGGGTTGTAATGCTGAAGCGTCGCGCCGATGCCTTCGTTGCTCAGCGCTGTCCAGATGACGAGCTGCAGCATGCCCGACGACTGGTCGGACCAGATCGGGAAGTTGTCCGCGTACAGCGCGAACTGGTTTTGCAGGTTCTTCACAATGTCCTGGTCTTCGAAGAACAAGATCGTGCCGTAGCCGTTTTTGAACGAATTGATTTTGTCGGTCGTGCCCGCGAAAGCTTCGTCGGATACGGCTACCTTTTTCAATTCGCCGAGCGTGATGTCCCATAGTCGGTCATGCTGTTCGCCGAACAGGACGACCGCGCGGGAAGTCTGGGAATTGAACGAAGTCGGCGTATATTTGACCGCTTCCTCTACAATTTCCTGAATCTTCTGGTCGCTGACGGTTACGTCTTTGCCGATCGCGTAGATGGAGCGTCTGGATTCCAAAGCCTCGAAAAATTCTTTTGCCAAGTTAAAGCTCCTCCTCGTCGAATCACGAAATATTTTAATAACTTTTCGTAATATAATATATAATAGTTCGAGGAAAGCGTCAAGTTTTACTCCAAGGCTCCGGCGGCGTCAAGCGGATTGCGCATCACGTCGGCTTGCTCGCCGAGCGGCAGGTCCCACGGCAGCCGCCGCCACAGGCTGCGCGAATTCGTCAGCAGCTTCGACACGCAGTCGATATAAGGCTTGGCCGCTTCGGCCGAAGGCTGGTTGGTCCAGATCTGGCGGCCGGCCAAATACGCGATCGCGTATTGCGTCCAATCGCCGTACAGAGCCTGCGCGCGGCGCGAGGCCGCAGCGGCCAGTTCCAGCGCGCGTTCCGCTTCAAGCCATCCGGCCGAATGGGCGGTCCGGCAGATAAAGACGTATTGGCCCAGATCCCAGGCGGCGATACCCGCGCGGGGAAGCCTGCCGGCGTACATCTGCACCAGGCGGGCGTGGTTATACAGAGCGGCGTTGCCGTTCAGGCGCTCGAAATAGTTCTCCCGATCGCGAAACGACAGAGCGCCCAGAAAAGATTCCGTTTTGGAGTAGGACGCCTGCCCGCCTTCTTCCCACAGCCAGTTCAAATGCCGTTCCAGCGTTTCTTCGTCGTTGACGGACCACGTATGCGCCAGCAGTTTGCGCAGTTCGTCCTTGCGCGCTGCCGGCCAGGCGAAGCCGGTCTGTTCGAGCAGGCCGTTCATCTGGAACAGAACGGCTCCCATCGCAAACGCACGCATGGTCTGTTCGTCGTTTTCCCGTATGCGCAGCGTTCCCATGCTTGTCCACTTCCTTTCTTCAAAAACCGTGAATGTCCGGCAGCGGTTCGCCCGATGTCTCGGGCAGCACGGGAGGCTTCGTCGGAGCCGGCAGCTCGAGGTCTCTTGAGCGGCGCAGCAGCTTCCATTTGCGCGCCGAGCGGCGTTCCAGCACCCGGCCGATCTCGGCCAGCTCCGGACGGTCGGGATCGGCGGCCAGCGCTTCGGCGATCAGCGCTTCCGCCTGTTCGTAACGGCCGAGCGCCGCGCAGCAGCGAATCAGGTACTCTTCCGCTTCCCGCCGCAGCCCGACTTTGCAGGCCGCTTCGAAAAATTCCGCCGCCTGTTCGTATTGCGCAAGCCGGAACAGAATATATCCGCCGTACAGCAAAACGAGCGGTTCTTGCTCGTTTGCGTCGACGCGGTCGGTATAGCGGACGATCGCCGACTCCGCTTCTTCCCACCGTTCCTGCAAGGCCAGCAGGCGAATCAACTGAAGGTAAGCCCAGCCGCGCTTCGGATAATGCTCCGCGAGCAGCTTCAGGCTTTTCTCCGTATCGCCCGGTCTGTCCAGGCGCAGCAGCATCTCCGACACGAGCCGGATCGGCAAATATTCGCTCGGTGCGATCCGGGCCGCCCCGAGATACCGCTCCAACGCTTCTTCGCTTTTGCCTTCGGCCCGATACAGGTCGCCTTCGATTACCCGGCCGTAATAATCGTTCGGCCGTTCGTCGTTATACCGTTCGACGATCGAGGCAGCACGAACGAAATCGCCTGCCCGGAAATGCACTTCGGCGATCAGCAGGTCGATCGCTTCGGGGAATCCGCGGCCTTTGGCTTCGCCGAGGTATTCGAGCGCATGGGCGTAATCGCCGATCCGCAGGAAACAGTAACCGGCGCGGAACCAGGCTTCGGTCAGCGTCCGGTCGTACTGGATGACCCGCAAATAGTCGAGCAGCGCTTCCGGGTATCGTTTCAGCGAATAGAAGCAGTCGCCGCGGGCGGAATGGTAATACCACTGGGCGGACAGTTCAAGCGCGTGGTTGAGCAGCTGCAGCGCTTCCTCGTACTGGCCCTGCATGCGCAGCGACTCGCCGAAGCGGTACAGCGCTTCGGGATCGGACGGCTTGAGCGTGAGTACCCGCTTGAGATCCGAGCGGGCATCGTCGAACCGTTCGAGCGCAATACGGATCAGCCCGCGCAGCTTGAGGATGTCCGCCTGCTTGAGCGGCTGGTCTTCCGTGGAGTGTACGGCGCGGTTCAATCGTTCTTCGCTTTCGGGGTAGCGCTCCAGCTTGCCGAGCGCTTTGCCGAGCAGGAAATTCAGGTCCGCCCCGAGGTCTTGGGTGCGTTCCGTCTCAAGCAGCAGCTCGGCGCATTCCCGCTCCCTGCCGGTATCGAGATACAGTTCGGCAAGCGTATGCAGGCCGCGCAGTTCGGCCCCGTCTTCCGTCTTCATTTCCCCGGCCAGCTTGTCGTTGAGCATCAGCAGCCGGATCTGGGCGTCCAGGTCTTCCGGATAGCGCGCACACAGTTCTTCGTACGCTTTTTTGGCTGCCCACGACTGTCCGAGCGCTTCGCGGCAGGCCGCGATTCCGCTCAGCGCATGGATGCTGCCGGGCAGCAGTGCCAGCAGCGCTTCGTATTCGGCCAGCGCTTCGGCCCATTCCTGCCGGCGCAGCCTCGCATCGCCGCGCATGAGCCGGACTTCGGGTTCGTCCGGTTCTTCCTTCAACCATTGATCGAGCACCTGCAGCGCCGATTCCGCCTGGTCCTGCCGCAGGTAGAACAGCGCGATCAGGCGCAGGCAGTCCGGCTCCCGGTTGTTCAGCTGCGCCGCGCCTTTGAGCGCTTTCTCCGCCAATTCCAGATCGTTCAGCACCAGCGCGTAATGCGCCTGTTCGCGAAAGCGCAGAAAAGCGTCGTAATCGTACGGTTCGTCCGTCTCCAGACGATCGTAGCGCAGTTCCCAGAACGTGTTGAATCGCTCCAGCAGCAGCGAGACTTCGGTCTGGCCGTACTGATCCTGCAGCCGGCGTTCGCTCAGCGTCCATTCGAAATGCCCGTCGAGCAGATGCAGCACTTGTTTGGGCAGGAACGGATGACCCAGCAAAAAGCCGAACAGTTCCTGCCCGATCCGTTCGCGCGTCTCGATCGGCCAGAACAGCTCGTCGTCGAGCAGTTCCTGCCAGATGTCCGGTTCGATCCGCTTGGCGATGTCCGCGTACGTGCTCTGGCAGCGCAGCATGAACAGCGTGACCGGCGATTCCGGTCCGGGCTGCGCCGCCGACTGTTCGGGGCTGCGCAGCCGTTCCCGTTCGCGTTCGCTCAGATCGGGCTTGGCATCGGGTTCGGCCAGCAGCTTCGCTTCGTCCAGAGCGGCCTCGTAAGACTGGCGCAGCTGCTGGAACCCGTCCGGATTTTCTTCGGGATGGCATTCTTTCAATTTGCGGGCATACGCCCGTTTGATCCGTTTGATTTCGGTCGTCGGTTCGATTCCAAGCGTCGCCCAAATGTTCATATCATTCCTCCGGCTGCTTCTCCGCCAGTTCCAGCAGTTCTTTGAGCATGCCCGCTTCCTTGCGAATTTCCCGTTCGTCCTGCCGCGTCAGCACCGTCTCGAACCGTCGGAGCGCGCCGGCGATCCGGGTACGCACGCTGCCGAGCGCTTCTTCGTAGATCCGGTCTCCCCGGGCCAGCAGCAGCCGGTTCTCGGATTTGTCGCGCGGATGGATCTTGATCGCTTCCAGCTGCAGGAACCGCGTCTCGACTTCTTCCATCGACATGCCGCTCGCGTCTTCGCGAATAAGCAGCCGATGCGTCTCGCTCGTGGACAGCGTCGTCACTTCCACTTCCAGAATGCCGTTGATATCATAGGTGAAGCGGATATCGACGGCCTGTTCGCCCGCCCGGCCGCCCGGTACGGGAATTTCCAGCTGACCGAGCTTGATGTTGTTGCGCGTCAGGCGGTTCTCGCCCTGGAAAATTTCGATCCGGATCGTTTTCTGTTCGTCCGTGACCGTATAGAAACGTTCGACCCGGCTCGCCGGGATGACCGTATGGCGTTCGATAATCGGGAAAAAATGTCCGCTGTCGTAGCCGCCGTCGCCGTTTTTGACCGTGACCATCGTGCCGAGCGTATACGGGCAGACGTCGGTCAAGACGACTTCTTTTAATTCTTCGCGGCGCTCTTTCATCGCGGCCACGATGCCCGCCCCGATCGCGACGGTCTCGTCGGGATGGATACGGGCCGCCGGCAGGCGCCCGAACAGGCGCGCGGCGAACGAATAAATCAAGGGCATGCGCGTCGCTCCGCCGACCAGCACGATCTCGTTCAGTTCGCGCGGGCTGAGCGAAGCGTCTTTGAGCGCCCGTTCCACCGGGTGGCGCAGGCGGTTCAGCAGCGGCTTCGACAGATGGTCGAACAAATTGCGGTCGATCGTCCATTCGTAGGCTTCGCCGTCGACGGTGCAGGCAAGCTTCGCGTCCTGCTGCATCGTCAGCAGGCGCTTGCCCTGCTCGGCCTGCTTGCGCAGCGCCGCCATCGTGCGTTTGTCGAGACGGTCTTTGTCCAGTTGGACATGTTCGAGAAAACGGTCGATCAGCATGTCCGTAAAATCTTCGCCCCCGAGAAAAGCGTCCCCGGCGACCGATTTCACTTCCATGACGCCTTCGAACATGTCGAGGATCGACACGTCGAACGTGCCTCCGCCGAGGTCGAAGACGAGAAACTGGCTTTCTTCCTGCTCCAGATGCAGCCCGTAGGCGACGGCAGCCGCCGTCGGCTCGTTGATCAGCCGCTCGACGCGCAGGCCGGCAAGTTCTCCCGCCCGCTTCGTCGCCCGGCGCTGAATATCGTTAAAATAGGCGGGTACGCTGATGACCGCTTCTTCGATCGGCTCGCCCAAAAAGGCTTCCGCGTCCTGCTTCAGCGAACGCAGAATAAAAGCCGACAGGTCTTCCGGCGAAAATTCGTGCTCGCCCAGCTTGTACCGCCGATCTGTTCCTATGTATCGCTTGAAAATCGCGGCGGTTCGCTCCGGATGGGTAACGAGACGTTCCCTCGCGATTTCCCCGACCAGAATCTGCCCGTTGTCGTCCACGCCGACGACGGACGGTGTCAGCACATTACCCAGCGCGTTCGGAATAAGCGTGCTGCCTTCCTCCGTTCGAAAAGAGGCCAAGCTGTTCGTCGTTCCCAAATCAATTCCGATAATCGGCAAAACGTTCACCTCGCTCTCCGGCTTTTATTTTCTCCATTGTATCCCATTTTTCTATGTTAGACGCAAAAAGGGAACCTCCTTAGCTTTCCGGAAGGTTCCCCCAAAATCGGTAGACGGCTCTGGTGCGAGAATTAAGCTGCGTGCGGGTACAAATCCGATTTTTGTTCTGACCGACCGGCAGACGTCGCGTTAACGCCGTTGCGGTTGTGCGTTGCTTCTATTTAAGACGCGATCAGGACGATTGGGCCAGACGCACGAGAAGGTGGGCCAACTTGTGGCGTTCTTCTTTGTCGCCGACTTTCCACAGTTCCTGAAGCAGCTTTTCTTCGCTGTTGCGCGGCGCTTCGTTGGCGGCCAGATAATCGGCTACCTTCTCGGCGACTTTGGCAAGCTGTTCTTCGCCAAGACCGATGCTTTCGCCGATCTTGATACGTTTGTGCAGATACTGTTTGAATTCGTCAAAATCTTGTAAAATTTTGTCTTTTTTGTCATCTCCGATACGATCGATCGTTTGCTCGATCTTATCGGTGTGTACCTCTCCGTCTTTCGTTACCGCGTGCTTCTGATCTTCGATTTCACTCATTTTTCTGGCTCCTCTCAGTTGTGGGGTCTGGAATACTTGAAGCGAATCATGAATTTCTTCAAAGCCTATTGCACCTGCTGCATTATTATTAACCCATTCAAGAAATATGAACCCGTCTTTATTCGCTTTTATGAATTTTGCGCAATTTCTTGTGAATCCAGATAGCCGCCTGCGTCCCTTCTCCCATCGCGATGGTCGAAAGTTCGGAATGCAGACCGATATCGCCGGCGGCCCAGACGCCTTCCACATCCGTCATTTTGGTGCGCGGATCGGTCTTGACGTGCCGGTTGCTCTCAAGCGTGACGCCAAGCTGCTCGGCGAGTTCCGTGCGCACATGCTTGCCGCTGAACGCGATAAATCCCCGTTCCGCTTCGAGCACGCGGCCGTCTTCGAGCACGATCGCTTCCAGCTCGCGATGCTCGTCCGCCCGCACTTCGGTCACGCGCTGTTCTTCGTAGTCGACGCCGATCTTTTGCAGATGCTGCAGCAGCCGCTCCTCGATCGGCTCCCGATCGTGATTGACGTACGTCAAATGGGGTGTGCGTTCGGCCAGCAGTACGGCCATGCCGGAAGCATGCTCGCCCGAACCGATCAGCACCGTTTTGCGGTCGATGATCTCGTAACCGTCGCAGTCCGGACAAATGTAGACACTGTAGCCGAGCGCGTGCTGCAGGCCGGGGATGTCCGGGTACCGGTCCAGCATGCCTGTCGCCAGCAGAATCGTATGGGCGGAAAACCGTTTGCCGGTGCCGGTCGTCACGACGAAACGTTCGCCGTCCCGCGCCGCTTCCATGACCGTGTCCTGAATATATTCCGCGCCGAGCGATTCGGCCTGCTCCTGGCCGACTTTGCGCAGATGTTCGCCGGTCACCCCTTCGGGCCAACCGATGATGTTGTGATACGTATGGCAGATCGACGAACGGCCGTGGCCGGCGTCGATGACGAGAATGCGGTGCGTACTGTAGCGGCCCAGCTGGATCGCGGCCTGGGTGCCCGCTATTCCTCCTCCGATGATGATGCAATCGTACAGCATGAACAGGCTCCTCTCTGTTGTCGGCCCTTTTTCGGACCTCGCTTGCTTTTGTACAGTCGGTTTCAAAAATATATAAACCAAACGGCTTTTTTTAAACGCGCATTTGACAGAGACGATCGGGATCTCTACAATTTGTTTAGTTATGCCGGTTTTCGCGCAAGCCGAAACCGGTCTCGGCAATTCCGGACATTTTACCGCAGAAAGGGGCCGATTCCCTTCCCTAACCGAATACGATGGCCCCGTCGCCCGCACGTCCGGGTGAACAGCGGGGGCAAATTTCTTTTTATTGTACTGTTGACCGTTGTGTTCTGCTTGTCCCCTTCCGTTTTGAAAGACGAAAATCCGATCGATCTCGACGAAGCGCTGGACAATCTCAATAGTGCCGATACCGGCGTGGGACCGCTGCCTTCCGGTCTGCCTTCCATGCTCTGGGTGCCGGGCGGAACGCCGGTGGAATACGATCCGTCGCCGCCGTACGACCCTTTCTTCCCGCTGCACGCGGCCTCGCTGCTGGTCGGTTGGAGCGTGCTGCTCCGACTGAAGCGCCTGCTGCTGAGGCCGCTGAAGTTTCTCTCGAATTACGTGGGCCAAGCGCTTTTTTATCCCATTTTCCGAAAAAGCGCTTGAATTACGAAGGGAGAGACCCAATTCACCATGGGAGTTACGATAGCCGTTAATTTGCTGATGGTCGCGCTGCTGATCGCCGCCACCGCTTACTTTGTCATTACCGAATTTGCCATTATCCGGGTCAGAAGCAGCCGCATCGACCAGCTGATCATGGAAGGCAACAAACGGGCGGTCAACGCCAAAAAGGTCATTACGAATCTCGACGGCTCGCTGTCCGCCTGCCAGCTCGGCATTACGATTACCGCCCTCGGACTCGGCTCGCTCGGCGAACCGACGATGGAACTGCTGCTGCATCCGGTATTCGAAGCCGTGCCGGCCATACCGGAAGCGGTCGCTTCGCTGTCGTCGTACGTGCTCGCTTTTGCGATCATTACGTATTTGCATGTCGTCGTCGGCGAACTGTTCCCGAAGACGGTCGCGATTCAAAAATCGGAAGCGGTCACGCTCGCCGTCTCGGGTTCGCTGTTGATGTTCTACAAGATCATGTACCCGTTCATCTGGCTGCTTAACGGCTCCGCCAACCAGATCGGCCGCTGGATCGGCATGCAGCCCGCCAGCGAGCACGGCGAAGCTTTTTCTGAAGAAGAACTGCGCCTGATTCTGAACGAGAGCTACGAAGGCGGCAAAATCAACCAAAGCGAATACGGGTATGTGAGCCGCATTTTCGCTTTCGACGAAATGCTCGCGACCGAGATTATGGTGCCGCGTACCGATATGGCCTGCCTGTATCTGGACAAGTCGCGCGAAGAGAACCGCCGGATCATTTTGCAGGAACAATACACGCGCTTTCCGGTCGCCGATGCAAGCAAAGACCATATCGTCGGCATGATCAACACCAAAAAGTATTTTCTCGCGCTTGAAGAAAATCCGGATATCGACGTGTCGTCGCTCGTCCAGCCGGTCATGTCCGTGTCCGAAAGCATGGCGGTCAAAGACCTGCTCAAAAAGATGCAAAAAGAAAACACGCATCTGGCCATTCTCGTCGACGAATACGGCGGGACGTCCGGCATGGTCACGATCGAAGATATTCTGGAAGAGATCGTCGGCGATATTCGCGACGAATTCGACGCGGCCGAAGAAGCGGAACTGGTCCAGGCTTCGGACGATCACCTGATCGTGGACGGCAAAGTGTTCATTCACCGTATCAACGAGATTCTGATGACCGACCTCGACGACGAGGAGCTGAACACGATCGGCGGCTGGCTGTACGGCCAGCGCCCGGATCTGACGGTCGGCCAGAAATGGCAGCACGAGAATCTGGAATTCACCGTGCTGCGCCGCGGCCCGCGCCGCTACCGCAAGCTGGATATCGTGCGCCATCCCGTCGTGCCGGACGAAAATATCGAACGCAGCGCGCTGGACGAACAGGTGTAACCCTTCGCGGGGCGAGACGTTTTTTAAAAGGAATGCGCTGCAAGACGTTTTCCAATAAGAGACGCACCGCAAGAAACGTCCCAAAACAAAAGTTTCAAAAAAACGCTTGAAAACAAAAGCTTGAAAACAAACGCGACAAAAAGCCTTTCCGGCCTGCCGGAAAGGCTTTTTCGCATACCTTTTTGCACAGGATCAGGCTTCAAATGCGCCGCTCAGAATCAAGGATCGGATACGACGCACCCGCTCGCCGTGCCGCGCTCGTTCCTGTTGTTTAGAAACCGCTTTTATATTTATCGTCGCTCGAAGAACGGGTCTTGGTCGCGTCTTTGTTTTTCTCTTCCTGCTGTTCCATGGCGATATCTTCCATCGGAAGCGAGTCGACGTTCATCTCGCTCTCGTGCATGTCAAACAGGCTTTCGTTGCCCGTCGGATACTGCTCGGCATGATCGTGGCTGCCTTGACGGTTGTCATCCTGCTGACTCTGCTGCTGCGATTCCACTTCTTCGTTGTCTTTGATCTCATGCTGCTTCTTGTCCATGATTACGTGACACCTCCTGTTATCGGCTTCTTCTCCCCTTTACCCGCAAGTGAAAGCTCTCAAAACGAAAAAAGGCGAATCTGTTCCGTAAAAAGACAGAAAAAGCCCCGGTTCGCGCTGCGAACCGGAGCTTTCTTTCGGACTTGACGGCGCAGCCGGCGGACGCCAAGCGTCCCAGCCCGGCCCGCCTCTTAGCGGTGCTGCGCGTAGACGTTCGCCGGCACGGCCGAACGAATGCCCGCCAGCTCCTGCGCGCTCAGCGGCGCCTGCGCGATCGCCGCGACGTTCGCGCGCAGCTGCTCCGGCGTGCTCGCTCCGGCGAGGACGCAGCCGACCGCCGCGTCCGCCAGCGGATAGCGCAGCGCCGCCTCGGCCAGCGGCCGGTCGACCGCCGAGCGCAGCCCTGCGCGGAAACGGCGCAGTTCTTCTTCGCCGTAGCCGAGATAGCCTTTGGACAGCTTGCCGTCGCCGCTGTCGGCCAGCATGCCGCTTGCGACCGGGCCGCGCGCCAGCACGCTGATGCCTTTGGAGCGCAGCAGCGGCAGCACGTCTTCTTCCGGACGCCGGTCGAGGATGCTGTACTGGCTCATAACGCTGACGATGTTCGAACGCGAGACGTATTCGCGAATAACGTTCGGACGGATCGACGAAATGCCGTAATACCGGATGACGCCTTCGCGCTTCAACTGCTCGAACGCTTCGATCGTGTCGTCGATCGGATCGTCGAGCGTCCCGCCGTGCAGCTGGTACAAGTCGATATAATCGGTACCGAGCCGCCGCAGGCTGTCTTTGACGGCGGACAGGATATACGCTTTGGAAGCGTCCCAGGCCAGACTTTCCTGACCGGGTACCCGGCGATTGCCGACTTTGGTCGCCAGCACGACTTCGCTGCGGCGGCCTTTGATCGCTTTGCCGACGAGTTCTTCGTTACGGCCGGAGTCATAGAGATCCGCCGTGTCGAGCAGATTGATACCGAGATCGAGCGCTTCGTGCAGCAGCAGGGAAGCCGCGTTCTCTTCCGTGCCGATCGACATGCAGCCGAAGCCGATCTCGCTCACGCTCAGATCGGACATGCCCAATGTGTTACGCTTCATCGTTCTTCGCTCCTCTCGTCTTGCTTCGATGGTTCGCTGCCCGGGTTCGGGCTCTGTTCCGGCATGGTCCTGTCGGCCAGGCCGAGAATGGCGTCGAACGTGCGCTGCCCGCCTGCCGACCGGCCGGAGACGAACACTTCGTCTCCGCGATCGGCCCGCCGCAGCGACAGCCGGTCGCCCAGCGCCGCTTCGCGGCTGTACGCGATATGAATCGAACGAATATCGCGTTCGCGCAGTTCGTCCGGCGTCAGCAGGTCGGCGCACAGATCGGCATAGCGGGCATTGTTCAGATGCCCGTAGCAGTCCACGGCGCTGTAGGGCACCGTATACATGGCGTCTTCGCTCCAGGACGCTTCTTCGTCGCCGGGCAGCTTCACCTTGCCCGGCGCGCCGGCAAGCGAAGGCCGGCTGCTGACCTCTAGCGGGAACGGATACGCCGAAGGACGCAAAATGCGCCGCTTGGCCAGATCGACCAGCGTCCAGGCCGTCGAAGCCCGGGCGATCTCTTCGCCGTTCCTGTTCAGCAGCCGGTAATCCCGTACCCACAGCACGCCCGACGCTCCGCAGTTCCACGTCTCAAGCGTCAAGGCGTCTCCGAGCTTCGGCACGGCGAGCAGGTCGAGCCGCGTCGTCATAAGAATCCAGGCCATGCCCTGCTCCAGCATGCGGCCGACCGACACGCCGGCGTCTTCCAGATGCCGGTCCGCCGCATTCTGCATGACGCCGAGCAGCGCGGACAGGCGGATTCTGCCGGCAAAATCCGATTCGGTCACCGACGCCGCCAACGGTTCCGTCCATACGTCGCGCATGATCGTATTCCCCTTTCCGGGCCGGGCCCGATCAGCTGTCTGCGGCGTCGATCCAGACCGTTTTCGACTCGAACGGTTCGCGTTTGCCTTCGCCCGGTTCGCGGTCGGGATATCCGACGTACAGGAAGCCGAGCATTTGGCCGTTCGGGCCGAGCCCGAACCGTTCCGCCATCAGCGGATGGTAGCAGGAGCTTCCGCTTCTCCAGACCGCGCCCAGACCAAGCGCATGCGCTTCAAGCAGCATATTCTGAATCGCCGAAGCGACCGACAGCGTCTCTTCCAGCGGAATGACCTTCGGCGAATCGACCGGCTCGCAGCCGACCGCGATCACGACCGGCGAGCGCGACACTTTCTTCAGCGCGGAATCCAGCAGTTCTTCGCGCTGCTCCGGCGAAGGATCTATGCCTTTCTCGGCGGCTTCGGTGTCGGCCAGAGCGGCAGCCAGCTTGGAGCGGCCTTCGCCCTGCATGACGAAGAAACGCCACGGTTCCGTTCTGCGGTGCGTAGGTGCCCACGTACCCGCTTCCAAAATTTGTTCGATCTGCTGACGCGGTACTTCGTCGTTCTTGACCGCTCCGACGCTGCGCCGGGTGCGGATCGCTTCTGATATATTCATTGCAATTCCTCCTTCGATTTCCGTGCTCGTACTTGTTAAGCGTACCATTTGCGTTCGGGGCCGGGCAAGACGAGAAAATTCCCGGCGCACAAGCGGCAGCCGGGAATTTTCTCGTTTACGATCTTTCGCTTCGTACAGGGCCGCGCCGGAATCAGACTCCGCTTGCCAGATCGACCGCGTAGATCCGGCTGGTCGCCTGCCAGACTTCGCCCGGCTCGATCGCGAACAATCCCATGTCTTCGGCCGGCAGCGACAGATTCGGCGCGTTGACCAGGTTCACCTGCGGTTCCGGGCAGATGAACGAACCGCCCGCGCCGCTGTTCCAGATCATCCAGTGGCGGTACGACGTGCCGACGTCGTAGACTACTTTGACGCCGAGGCGCGTATCGGTAATCTCGGCCCGGTTGCGGCCGCCCTGCGGCACCGCCGTATAATGGTTGTCCATCGAATCGACGTAAGGGTTCACGCCGCTTTCGCGCATCTCTTCTTCCCACTCCGCCAACGGCTGGAAGCCTCCGGTCGGCAGCATGCGGCCGTCGAGTTCGCGGCGCTGGCCGATCGTCACTTTGATGCGGCAGTCTTCCGACGTGCTGCCTTGCGCGAACGGCGCGTTCAGCGCCGTATGGAACGCGAGCAGCGCCGGCAGCTTGCGGCCGGATTCGTTAAACAGCGTCACGTCCTGCTCCAGGCCGAGCGAGCTGATCGAATACCGGATACGCAGCGTGAACGCATACGGGAAATACGCGTACATCGGATGTCCTTCGGTGACGCGATGCGCGACCGAGACGAAGCTTTCCGCTTCGGAAGCGCCGAACGCTTCGACTTCCCACGGCAGCGTATGCAGATAGCCGTGCAGGAAATTGCCGGTCTCCGCTTCGTTGACCGGGAACGAATACGTCTCGCCGTTCCACTTGAGCTGCCCGCCGTCGTAACGGTTCGGCGGAAACAGCGGCGGAATGCCGTGCGTACCCGGATCGGATACGAACGCCTGCATGTCTTCCGGCTCGCGCAGGAACCGGAAGCCGCGCTTCGTATCCCGGAAAGCGATCAGGTTGCCGCCGATTCTCGGCAGTACGGCCGCTTCATACTCTCCGTATTTTAGCCAAACGGCCTCTTCCCCGTTGTAGTCGCCGCGGTTTGCTTCGTACACCGGAGGGGTTCCGGCATTTGGATTCATCGACATATACAGTCTCCTTTAAGTCAAGTTGGAATCGCTCACCGTTATTATACCCCGTTGCCGGAGGCGCTTTCAATTTGAACAGCGACCTTTGGGCAAAAAAGACCGGACCCGCCGCCTTATTCTCCGATAATCTCGACGCGGCAGCCTTGACGGGCCGATTTGAGGCAGGCGTCGATCGCCCGCATATTGCGCAGCGCGTCGCCCGGCGCGAAGACCGGATCGGCTTCGCCAAACGCCGCTCGCGCGAACGCGTCCGCCTGCAGCGAATAATGGTTGAGTTCCGGCAGGCTTTCTTCGCGCCGTTCCCGGTCGGTCAGGACGACGATTTGCGGGTTCTCCCGCCAGCCGAACATATGCGGCAGCTCGATCCGCCCTTTCGTGCCGGTAATCTCGAAGTAGGAGCGGTTGTACGACCACATCCCGCATTCGAACGTGAGCGACACGCCGCCGTCGAACGCCAGAATGCCGGACGCGGCCATATCGACGTCATCGTGCTGCGGAGAAAAGAACGCGTGTGCCGACGCCCACAGCGGCTCGCTTCCGGCGACCATGCGTGCGGCCGAGATCGGATACACGCCGATATCGTAGATCGATCCGCCGCCCATTGCGCGATCGAATCGCACGTTGCCGGTATCGTCCGGGGTGCAATAGTTGAACACGCCGTGCATCGACCGCAGGTCGCCGATTTCGCCGGCAGCGAGAATCTCGCGCACGCGGGCGTGCTTGGCCCCGTACCGGTACATAAAAGCTTCCGCGAACAGCACGCCCGCCGCTTCGCACGCCGCCAGCATGTCCGCCGTCTCTTCCGCGTTCAGCGCCGCCGGCTTTTCGCACAGCACGTGCTTGCCCGCTTTGGCGGCTTTTATCGTCCATTCCCTATGTAAATGATTCGGCAGCGGAATGTACACGGCGTCGATATCGGGGTCGTCCAGCAGTCGTTCGTAACTTCCGTAATGCCGCTCGACGCCGGTGCGCGCCGCCATCTCGCCCGCTTTGCCGTCGCTGCGGCTGGCGATCGCCGCTACCAGCCCGCGCTCGGAACTTTGCACCGCCGGAATAAAAGCGCCTTCCGCAATGCCCGCCGTACCCAAAATGCCCCATCGCAGCTTTCGAACCATAGATGTTCCTCCTTGTTTTCGGGCAGGAAAGTTCGGGCATGGCCCTCAGTCTTCCGTTTCCCTTCTGTTTCCCTTCTTATGATAACGTTTTCTATACAGCGTGCCAACGTATTTTCGACGCCAAAAAGAAGGGGATGCCTGCATCCCCTTCCTGCTTTTGGCGGACACGTCCGTAGCTCCGCAGAGCTTCTCTGCCGGCTGCGCCGTATTCACGTTCCGTAATTGTCTTCGGACGCCTTGTTCAGCATGCCCAGGCAGCGATCCAGATCGGTTTTGACCTGTTTTTTGTACAGCTTCGCTTTTTCGGGACCGTCGTCGGTAAAATGATACAGCACGATTTCCTGAAAATCGACGCGCGGATCGTTTCCTTTGAGCTGCTTCGTCCGGTAAAAAACGCCTTCGTGCACAAGTTCGTGCAGCGCGCGGTAAATTTCGCTCTGGGGAGGGACGTACCCGAAGGGCTTGAAGCTCTCCTTCATCTCTTCGAGCATCTGGTAGCCGTATCCGCGCTGCTGTTCGACCATGGTGATGAGGTACAGTTTGATGAATGCCCGTTGGGCGATCATGAAGGCCATGTTTTCTTCCTCCTTTTCGGGTGAACGCTTGTTCCCTTTCATTATAATCGACTTTGCGGCGTTTCACATCTTTTCCGTCTTTTTCCCGAGGCTTTTTTGCGTTAAAAGAAGCGGTGGCGCTTTTTCCCCTTTTTTCAGGGTTCAGTGTTCGCAGATATGGATTGCGGTAAAAGGGAGCAATCGACTCCGGATTTTCTATTATGAATTTTTCATGTATTGATTTATTTATTTCGGAAAAAGAAAGCCAAAAGAGACGAGCGTTTTCACCTTTCACGCAAAAAAAAGAGAAGGCGCCGCTGCGCCTTCCCTGTGCGTTCGATTCGGTAGTGAGGATCGTCCGACGGCTGCCGCGGCTCCGGCGCTTGATCGGGCTTTGCCCGGCAAAGCGCGTCCTAGAGCCTGCGGTCGCCGCGCGGAGGCAGCGTGTCGGCCGGATCGTCGACCGCGCGGCGCCGGTCGGCTTCGCTGATCGTGTCCGGGGCCAGACCCGCGTCCGGTCCGACCATGCCCGAAGGATTAGTCATGCCCGCGCGGGGTACGGTCGTGTTCATCTCCGGATTCACCGAACCGCCCGTGTGCATCTCGTTGCCGTATCCTTCTTCGGTCAGATGATACCGGTTGGCATTTAGCGACTGGTTCTCTTTGAAGGAATCGTACACCGTTCCGCTTCGGTTATCTTCGTCGACCAGTACGAGAATATTGCCGCGATTAAGATGCTCTTCGTATTCCTGCGCTTCGTTCTCCGGAATGCCGAGTCCGACCAGGCCGCCCACAAGACCGCCCGCTCCGGCGCCTACCGCAAGACCCGCCAACGCCGCGGCCAAAGGTCCGGCGGCCAGAATCGGCCCGATGCCCGGTATCGCCAACGCGCCGACGCCGGCCAGCAGTCCCGTGACACCGCCGATCACGCCGCCTGTCGCCGCACCTGCCGCCAAGCCTTCCGGTGCTTTCGTCCCGGTCTCTTCGTCGATCGCTCTCAGGTCGTTGCGGTCTTTGGCCACAACCGAGATTTCTTCCGACGTGAACCCCTGCGCCTGCAAATTCTGGATGGCGCGCGAAGCTTCCCGTTCGTTTTCGAATACGCCTACAATTTTTTTCGACATCGTAAAAATCCTCCTTCAATTTTGAATTGGGATTTGTGCTCGCTCCTTATTTACCCTTCAACGGCGGCCCGAAACGTCCCAACCGGACGTGCACAAGCGAAAAAGCGGGAAAACGGATATTCCGTCTTACCGCTCTTTCCGTCCCGTCCGTCGCCTCTCCGCCTGTTCACGCCCGCCTCAGCGTCTCGGCCGTACGTGCCGCGTCGCTTCGGCGCCGTTCGGATCGTCCGGCCAGTAATGCTTCGGATACCGGCCTTTCAAGTCTTTTTTGACTTCGAAATACGTCTCTTTCCAGAAGTTCGCCAGATCCGACGTGATCTGCACGGGCCGGCGCGCCGGCGACAGCAGCTGCACCGTGACCGGGACGCGCCCGCGTCCGATACGCGGCGTCTGCGTCTGGCCGAACATCTCCTGCAGCTTCACCGCCACGGACGGCCGCTCCGGATCGCTGTAATCGACCGTGATCCGCGAACCGCTCGGCACCGTCAGGCGGGTCGGCGCTTCGGCGTCGAGCGTGCGGCGCTGCTCCCACGTGAGCCGCTGTTCCAGCAGCTGCGCCAGATTCAGCTTGCGCAGCTGCGCCGCACTCCGCACGCCGGCTGCATAAGGAAGCAGCCAGTCTTCCAGATCTGCCAGCAGCGCCGCGTCGTCCGACGCCGGGAACGCGTCGTCGGCCGAGTGCATGAACCGCATACGGTGCTGAAGCTCCCGCGCTTCCTTGCTCCACGGCAGCAGCCGGCCTTCGCTGGCGCGGATGCCCGCAATCAGCGCGGCGGCCACGTCGTCCGCGTCGGGCGAAGAGACCTGCACGGACCGGAGCACGACGGCGCCGATCCGCCGAATGCGCAGCGCCGACACCGCTTCGCGCTCCGCGTCCCATTCGACGCGAATTTCTTCCGTGCCTTCTTCGGCGGCAAAGCGCTCCACGTCGTGCGCTTCCAGCGGAGCGGCGAGCCAGATGCGCCCTTCCGCCCCGCGGTCGTCGATATCCGCGGCGACGAGGTACTCCTCGCGCGAGAGCAGCTCGCGCTCCGGCACGAACGCGCCGCGCCCGCCGCTGAGCAGGAAGCGGCCTCCTCCCCGCCGCCGGCCGACCCGGTCCGGGAAAGCATAGGCGAGCAGCAGGCCCGCTGCCGCGGGATCGCCGGACGGTCCCGCCGGCAGCCCGGCGATGACGCGCAGCCGCGCCGCGCGCTCGGCGGCGCGGTCTTCCGGCGTGCGCGCGCCGCCGAAGAAGCGCGGCGACGCCTGCAGCGCTTCGAGC
>NZ_VPFK02000009.1:0-49166 GCF_008634075.2 Saccharibacillus sp. WB 17
GCCGTTCACCCTCTCAGGTCGGCTACGCATCGTCGCCTTGGTGAGCCGTTACCCCACCAACTAGCTAATGCGCCGCAGGCCCATCTCTCAGTGACAGCTTGCGCCGTCTTTCCTCATCTCTCCATGCAGAGAAACGATGTATCCGGTATTAGCATCCGTTTCCGGAAGTTATCCCAGACTGAAAGGCAGGTTGCCTACGTGTTACTCACCCGTCCGCCGCTAATTATCAGAGAAGCAAGCTTCTCATCCAATCCGCTCGACTTGCATGTATTAGGCATGCCGCCAGCGTTCGTCCTGAGCCAGGATCAAACTCTCCATTAAGTTGCGAACACTTTCGCAACCGCGACTTCAAANGCTTAAATGGCATGCCATTTAAGCAATCACAATGTGGGCCAAGGCTTTGAACCAAGCGGTCACTTGATCTTCGCTTTTTAAAGAAAGCACCATGTGCTCGTTAAAACGTGGCGGGAATTTGCATTCCCTATATTCACTCTAAACCGTGCTGAAGTTTCAGAGATAAGATCCGAAGATCATAACCTTTCGCTAAGCGCGGTTCCTCGAATCACTTGGCCCGGCTGGGTTCCGTGATTCTCGTTACTCACTGTTCAGTTTTCAAAGAACAAACTCGTTAATCTTATAGGTGTTATTCATGGGTGTTACTNCTTGCTCGTTTCTTTCGTTCACCACCGCATCTCAGCGGCGACTTTTATATCCTATCACAGTGGCAAGCAGTTCGTCAAGCACTTTTTTCAAATTCTTTTTCAGTGCCGATTTCTTTGGTTGGCTGTAAAAGGGTTGGCCTCGAAGAGCCGTTTATTAATGTATCACGCAGCCAGATAGCAAGTCAACACAATTCTGCATTTTTACTCACTTTTTTATCTTCGCCTATTTCTTCACGAAAACGGCCGCTGAACAACAATAAATGGATTATACAATGAAAACGCTTCGCTGTCAGCCGCATTTTACGAAATCGGCATAAAAAATACGGCAGCCGACCCAAAGGCCGACTGCCGCCGCTATTTGCTTGTTCTGCATAACGATCGTCCTACAGCTCCCTGCGTCCTTCGAGAGCTTTGGAGAGCGTGACTTCGTCCGCATACTCCAGGTCTCCGCCTACCGGCAGGCCGTGGGCAATCCGCGTCACTTTGATCTCGAACGGACGCACAAGGCGCGAAATATACATCGCCGTCGCTTCCCCTTCGATATTCGGGTTGGTTGCCAGAATCAATTCCTGTACGCGTTCGTCGCTGAGGCGGGTCAACAGCTCCTTCAGGCGGATGTCATCGGGACCGATTCCTTCCATAGGAGAGATCGCGCCGTGCAGGACGTGGTAATATCCGTCGAACTCGCGGGTCCGCTCCATCGCGACCAGGTCTTTGGCATCCTGCACGACGCAGATGACAGAAGCGTCGCGGGACTTGTCCTGACAGATCCGGCACGGATCGGTATCGGTAATATTGCCGCACACGGTGCAGTAATGCAGATTGCGTTTGACGCTGACAAGCGCCTTGGCGAAGTCGATCACGTCGTCTTCTTTCATATTCAACACATGAAAAGCGAGTCTCGCCGCCGTCTTGGGCCCGATCCCGGGCAGACGGCTGAAAGATTCGATCAGTTTGGCAATCGGCTCCGGATAATGCAAGGCCACACTTCCCTTTTACGAATAGTTTAGAACAGACCCGGGATTTTCATGCCGTTCGTGAATTTGCCCATGTCCTGGTTGGCCAGTTCCTCGGCTTTGGTCAGCGCGTCGTTAACGGCCGTCAGGATCAGGTCCTGCAGCATTTCCACGTCGTCCGGGTCCACCGCTTCGGGTTTGATATTGATCGCGATCACTTTTTTGTGGCCGTTGACTTCAACGCTGACCACGCCGCCGCCGGAAGTGCCTTCGACTTTTTTCGTGCCGAGTTCTTCCTGGGCTTTCATCATTTGTTCCTGCATCTTCTTGACCTGCTTCATCATTTGGTTCATGTTGTTGTTCATCGGGATCTCTCCTTTGGGATGGGCCTCGGCATCCCCGCATGGCGGCGTGCCGGGCAGTATTTATTCTTTAATGACAACCAGATTTTCCCCGAACAGATTTAAGGCTTCGTCTACCCAGGGTTCTTTGCTGCCGCCTGCTTCTTCCTGCTGCAGCTCCAGCACTTCGGATTCGGACTTCGAAGAAGAAGCCGATTCCGCGGAATCGTTCCAATCTTTCTGCATGATCGTGACCAGATGCCATTCGCCGCCCAGGCATTGGTTCATGACCTGTTCCACCACCTGGCGGTTGGCCGGCTTTTCGATCGTCTCGCGGTGAATGTCATTTTTGAACGCGACCAGGACGGAATCGTCCAGCGCCGACACCGGCTCTCCGTTCGTAAACCAGGCGTGAACCGTCACCTTTTCTTCTTTTACCCGCTGAAGCACCTGATTCCACTTGCCGCGGATCTCGTTGAACGAAGCATCGTCTCTTCGCGCCAGGTATTGATCCATATGCGAAGGCAGCTTCGCCATCCGGGAGATGCGGGGCGTATTCTGCCGAACGGCCGGGCGGCTGCCCGACGCTTCGCCTCCTCCGGAAGATTGAACGCCGCTGCGCACAGCCTGGTCCAGCTTCTTCTCCAGCTCGGCGATCCTGCCTTCGAGCCGTTTGACGGCCTGGGAGTCGACCGAAGCGCCGTTCGAAGCGGAAGCTTCGCGGTGCGGGGCCGCTTCGGACCCTTCGCCCAGACTGACCAGGTTCAGCAGCGCCACTTCGAACAGCATCTGCGGATTGGCCGCATACTTCATCTCGTTCTGGTAGCGGCTGAGCGTGTCGATCGTGCGGAACAGACTTTCTTTGGAAAAACGTTCCGCCACCACCTCAAAAGACGCGGCGTCGAGCACTCTCTCCGTCATATGTTCCGCGTTCGGCACCATTTTGATCATCAGCAGGTCGCGGAAGTAATAGAGAAGGTTCTCCATGCACTTGTCCGCGCTCTTGCCTTCCTGCATCCAGCCTTCGACCGTCTGCAGCACGCCGCCGGCGTCTTGCGCGGACAGCGAAGCGGCCAAAGCCGAAAACTGTTCGGAAGCGATGCCGCCGGTCATGTTCAGTACCTGGTCGTACGTCACTTTGCCGTCGGTAAACGCGGAGATCTGATCGAGCACGCTGAGCGCGTCCCGCATCCCGCCGTCGGACAGCCGCGCAATGTACTGCAGGGCGCTGTCTTCGGCTTCGATCTTCTCTTCGCGGCAGATCTCGGACAGCCGTCCGGTCTGCTCCTCAAGCGACACGCGGCGGAAGTCGAACCGCTGGCAGCGCGAGATGATCGTGGCCGGCAGCCGGTGAGGTTCCGTCGTGGCCAAAATGAACATGGCATGCTCCGGCGGTTCTTCCAGCGTCTTCAGCAGCGCGTTGAACGCTTCCGTCGTAAGCATGTGCACTTCGTCGATAATATACACTTTACGCCGCACTTCGGTCGGGGCGTATTTGATCTTGTCGCGCAGATCGCGGATCTCTTCCACGCCCCGGTTGGAGGCGGCGTCGATCTCCAGCACGTCCATCACCGCTCCCGACGAGATGCGCTTGCACGTCTCGCATTCGTTGCACGGTTCGGGAGCGGGCCCTTTTTCGCAGTTGACGGCTTTGGCCAGTATCTTGGCGGCACTTGTCTTGCCCGTACCCCGCGGTCCGCTGAACAGGTAGGCATGGGACACCCGCTGTTCGCGTATGGCATTCTGCAGCGTTCGGATAATATGCTGTTGTCCTACCATGTCCTTGAACGACTGAGGTCGCCAAGCCCGGTAAAGCGCAATATGTTCCATCGGCGGCTCCTTCTTGATCGAACTTCGAATCGGGTTCCATTGACTAAAAATGAATCGTCGTCGTTCCTGTATTATACTATATTTCGGTGCGGATAAAAACGACGCGCCGGCCTTTTGCAGGACGCAAATCCAACTTTTTCGCCGAATTTTTTAACGATAAAAAAACAAAAACACCTCTGCCTGCGGCAAAGATGTCGGTCGTTTAACAGATAAAATAAAACCGTGCACCCGCCTTCGATACGATGCCATCCAAGCGGCACCTCTACACAACAACTCGGGCCAGGCCACCCTCCGGCACAAGAGCGAACCTGCTTATGGCTGCTTCCTTCCGGACCTGACCAGGTTCACAGGTGCTCATTGCGGAGGACCCAACCGTCAACATTATGTGTAGAGACCAAACCTTACAGAGCATGACCTCGAACGGGAATTCAACCTCGCTATAGCGGATTGCGAGTTACAGGGCACCGCTACCTCCCCATCTAGCACGGCACTTTTTATTATACGGGATGAAAAGAGAAAACGCAAACAGGCCGGCAATGTTGCAGCCGGCCGCGGGAAGGTCCTCTTTGCTTCGAGAAACCGGAAGGGAATAGCAAATAAGCCTGACGATTCATTCGCCGGGCTTATTCGCCTTGCTTTTCAAGCGAGTCTTATACGAGCCCGACCGGAGGTTTCGCCCGGCGCTGATCCATCGGAGGCACGTGGGTGTACGAGCCGATCACGACGTTCGGCAGTTCTTCGCGGAAGATCTCAAGCATCTGCTTCATGCCGAGGATATCTCCCTGGGCAGGCGGAATGAGTTCGATGTAGCTTTCCGGGTCGATATTCAGGTTCCGCATCTGGATCAATTTGAGGTCGGTGCGGCGCGCGAATTCGATCATCGCTTCGATCTCTTCCTCGCGGTCCGTAACGCCCGGGAAGATCAAATAGTTGATCGACGTATACACGCCCTGCTTCGCCGCGTAAGCCATCGATTTCTCGACGTTCGCAAGCGTATAGCCGCGCGGTTTGTAATACGCGTTGTAGTGGTCGTCCAGCGCGCTGATCGTGCTGACGCGCATAAGATCCAGACCCGCGTCGACGATGCCGCGGATATGGTCGGACAAGCCGGCATTGGTGTTGATGTTAATGTAGCCCATGTCGGTGCGCGAGCGCACTTCGCGGATTGCTTCAATGATCAGCTTGGCCTGGGTAGAAGGCTCGCCTTCGCAGCCCTGCCCGAAACTGATGATCGATTCCGGCGTGGTCAGGTGCTCCATCATGACCTGAACCATTTCTTCCGTGCGCGGACGGAAGTTCATGCGCGTCTGCGGCGCGACGAAGCCGCTGTCGTCGGGCTGTTCGGAGATGCAGCCGAAGCAGCCGGCGTTGCACGAGTAAGAGACCGGCACGCCGCCTTCCCAGCGGCCGAGGAACGTATTCGACGACGTCAGGCATTCATAGCCGAGCGCGCAGTTCGACAAATGCTGGTACAGGCGGTTATCGGGATACTTTTCGATAAAATCGTGCACTTTCGTGTTCAGTTCGCGGGTATCGCAGTTTTCCGGGTTCCACTTTTCCGGGTCGTCGCATTGTTCGGCCGTCACGTAGAAACGCCCGTCTTTCCAGACGACCGCGGAATAGCCGAACAACGGCAGCTTATATTCTTTGTCCGTCTTCACGTAGCCGGGCAGGGCGAGGCGGGTAAACCCTTGCGGAAGCAGGGCGCCTACCGCCTGCATGCCTTCGAGCGCCATCATCTCGCCGCTCTCGGGATCGAGCGCGACAGGCTTGGTGCTCGGCAGGCCGACCAGGGTCGCGCCGTCCGGCAGCGGAATCAGTTCGTCGTCCATAATTTCGATAATCATATCGGCGCTGCGCGCCAAAGCGAGCAGTTCGGGGTGATCGTATACGTTGCCGTTCTCGTCGGCATAAACCAGATGCATGAGTAAGGTCTCCTTTTAGCGGGCTTGCGCTTGGTTCGCTGAAGCGTGAACCGTTGTAGTGTGCGTGTGGCCTAATCGTTAATTTACTTGCTGGTGACGGAAGCGGTCCGCGCCGGGCGTTTCGTCGCGGCGGAAGACGAACTTCCGCTGCTTTTCGACGACGAAGCCGGCTTGGAGCCGGTCTTGCTGTCGGCGGTCGTATCGAAAGAAGCCAGGAACTCGGCATTCTTCTCGCAGTTTCTCAGCTTCTTGAGGAAGCCTTCGATAAAGTCGAACGAGTCGTTCATGTTCTTGCGGATATGCCAGACGGTATCCAGCTCTTCCTTGGACAGCAGCATCTCCTCGCGGCGCGTGCCCGAGCGGCGGATATCGATCGCCGGGAAGATCCGGCGTTCGGCCAGTTTCCGGTCCAGATGCAGTTCCATGTTGCCGGTACCCTTGAATTCTTCATAGATAATATCGTCCATTCTGGAGCCGGTGTCAATCAAGGCAGTCGCCAGAATGGTCAGGCTGCCGCCTTCTTCGACGTTGCGCGCCGAACCGAAGAAGCGCTTGGGCCGGTGGAACGCGGCCGGATCGATACCGCCGCTCAGCGTACGGCCGGACGGAGGAATGACCAGATTGTACGCCCGGGCCAGACGGGTAATGCTGTCGAGCAGGATGACGACGTCCTTCTTGTGCTCGACCATCCGCAGCGCGCGTTCCAATACGAGCTCGGCGACCTTGATATGGTTCTCCGGCAGTTCGTCAAAAGTCGAAGCCACGACTTCGCCCCGAACCGAACGCTGCATGTCCGTCACTTCCTCGGGACGCTCGTCGATCAGCAGCACGAACAGTTCGATTTCCGGATTGTTCTCGGAAATGCTGTTCGCCACTTCTTTGAGCAGCTGCGTTTTGCCCGCTTTGGGCGGAGCGACGATCAGGCCGCGCTGGCCGAGCCCGACAGGCGCGAGCAGGTCCATGATTCGCGCCGAAACGCGGTTTTGAGTCGTTTCGAGCGACAGCTTTTTCTCCGGATACAGCGGCGTCAACGCAGGGAAATGCAGACGTTCCGCTGCGGTGGCCGGGTCTTGCCCGTTGACCGCATTGACCTGGAGCAGGCCGAAATAACGTTCGTTTTCTTTGGGCGCCCGGCATTTGCCGGAGACGAGATCGCCGCTGCGCAGATCGAATTTGCGGATCTGGGAAGCGGAGATGTAGATGTCTTCCGTGCTGGGCAGATAGTTGATCGGACGCAGGAAGCCGTAGCCTTCCGGCAGCACTTCAAGTACGCCCTGCATGAACATCAGACCGCTCTGTTCGGCCTGGGCGCGCAGGATCGCGAAGATCAATTCGCGTTTTTTCATTTGGCCGTAGTACGGTATTTGGTACTTTTTAGCCAATTTATACAGATCGGTTAGTTTCATTTCTTCCAGATCGGAAATTTGCAAATCCATGTAAGATAACCACCTATTCAATTTTATATTGGAAAGCTTCGTCTCGGCTCCCCTGCGGGANGTCTGGAAATGAAAAGAAACGAAGATGAAAAGTCCATCGATGAAAACCATTACCCGTTTTGCAAAAGATGATACCAAAAAATCCAAAATCAAAAAAATGCGGACACGGCCGAAGCCGTGCCTGCAGCAAAATCAGGTCGTCTCGCGCCATACGTCGGCGCCCAGGTTGCGAAGATTGGAGACCAGGTTGTCGTAACCCCGGTCGATATACTCGACGCCTTCGATCTCGGTGACGCCGCCTTCCACGGTCAAGCCCGCGATGACAAGCGCCGCTCCCGCGCGCAGATCCGCCGCCTGTACTTTGGCCGCGTTCAACGGACCGCCTTCGATGACCGCGGAGCGGCCTTCGACGCGAATCTTCGCGCCCATGCGAACCAGTTCGGGCACGTGCTTGAAGCGGTTGCTGTAGACGAAATCGCTGAGCACGCTTGCGCCTTCGGCCTGGGTCAGCAGGCTGGTCATCGGCGACTGCAGATCGGTCGGGAAGCCGGGATAGACGAGCGCTTTCACGTCGACGTGCTGATAGTTCGGCCCGCCGATAATCCGGATGCTCTCGTCCATTTCTTCGACGGTTACGCCGATTTCCTGCAGCTTGGCGGTCAAAGCCTCCAGATGCTTCGGAATGACGCTGTCGATCAGGACGTTGCCGCGCGTGGCCGCGGCGGCAATCATATAAGTACCGGCCTGAATACGGTCGGGAATAATCGAATGTCGGCAGCCGTGCAGTTTCTGAACGCCTTCGATCCGGATCGTCTCCGTGCCGGCGCCTTTGATGATGGCTCCCATGGAATTCAGCAAAGTCGCTACGTCTATGATTTCAGGCTCTTTGGCCGCATTTTCGATCATGGTGGAACCTGTGGCTTTGGCAGCCGCCAGCATAATGTTGATAGTCGCGCCCACGCTTGCGACGTCGAGGTAAATCTTCGTGCCGCGCAGTTCTTCCGCATGCAAATGAATCGCGCCGTGTTCGTTGACCGCGGTCGCGCCCAACGCTTCGAAGCCTTTGATATGCTGATCGATCGGACGGGGCTCGAAATTGCAGCCTCCCGGAAGCCCGATCAAAGCTTCGCCGAACTTGCCCAGCAAAGCGCCCATCATATAGTAGGAAGCCCGAAGTTTCTTGACCGAGCCGTTAGGCATCGGAATCGACTTGACGTTCGAAGGATCAATCCGCATCTGACTGCCTTCCCAGGATACCCGCGCACCCAGCGCTTCCAGAATCTCGGAATAAACCGCTACGTCGCTAAGCAGCGGGAGATTATCCAATATCACTTCGGAATCCGCAAGCAGCGCTGCCGGAATGAGCGCTATGGCGCTGTTCTTCGCACCGCTGATCGTGACCGTTCCCTGGAGCGGACGTCCACCGGTGATCATTAATTTCTCCATAAGTTCAAAGGTCCCCCTACGTGATGTGCAGCCATTCGAAAAAGAATGAAAGTCGTATAATGTGTGTTCGTGACCAAAATGGCCTGCCTGTTTTTCGGAAAAAAAAGTTTGAGTGTAAAACAAAATGGAAAGCCACCGCTTGAACGGTGATCTTTCCATAATGAAGGACTGCTTCGGATTTTGCAATAAAAAATCGACGCCGCGCCCAAAAGGGCGTTCGGTCATCCCAAGCGAAGCTTAGGCTTTGTTGCTCGAACCGAATTCTTTGATTTTGCCGATCACGGTAGCTTTGATCGCGTCGCGGCCCGGTACGATGAACGTACGTGGATCGTAAGCGTCAGGCTTGGCAGCCAGCACTTCGCGAACGACTCTGGCGAACGCGATTTGGTTCTCGGTGTTCACGTTGATCTTCGACGTGCCCAGGGAGATCGACTTCTGGATATCGTGAGTCGGGATACCCGTGCCGCCGTGCAGAACGAGCGGAAGGTTGACCGCGTCGCGGATCTCTTCCATCTCTTTGAAGCCCAGGTTCGGTTCGCCGTGGTAAGGACCGTGTACGGAACCGAGTGCCGGAGCCAGCGTGTCGATGCCGGTTTCTTTTACGATGCGTACGCATTCGTTCAGATCCGCATACTGGATACCGCCGATGACGTCGTCTTCTTGTCCGCCTACCGTGCCGACTTCCGCTTCAACCGAAGCGCCTTTGGCATGAGCGTACTCGACGACTTTTTTCGTCATTTCGATGTTTTCTTCGATCGGGTGGTGCGAGCCGTCGATCATGACGGAAGTGAAGCCGGCGTCGAGAGCCGCTTTGCACTTGTCGAAGCTCGAACCGTGGTCGAGGTGAATGGCAACCGGAACAGTGATGCTCATGTCCAGCAGCAGGCCTTCAACCATTTTCACGACTGTATTGAAACCGCCCATGTGGCGAGCCGCGCCTTCGGATACGCCCAGAATTACAGGGGATTTCTCTTCTTCGGCAGCGCCCAGGATGGCTTGGGTCCATTCCAGGTTGTTGATGTTGAACTGACCTACCGCGTATTTTTCTTCGAGAGCTTTGTTCAACATGTCTGTCATCGAAACTAATGGCATGGTTGTTCCTCCTAATTAAATGTTGGATTTCTGTATTGAGCCGACATCCATACTTACCTATTATACCACTCTCGCCGCAAATACAAAACAGGCAGGTTGTAAACTTACAAGGATTTTACATGAACAAAAAGAGGCTCGGACACCTCTTTTCTCCTCTATTCTCCCCGCAGGTATCTTCCGACGGCCAGGCGCATCTCGTCGATGTCGAACGGCTTCGTGAAGTGCATCAGCGCCCCCTGGTCCTTCGCTTCCTTGATCATGTCGAGCTCGCCGTAGGCGGTCATCATGATCACTTTGATGTCGGGATCGGAAGCCTTGATATGGCGCAGAATCTCCAGGCCGTCCATACCGGGAATTTTCATGTCCAGCAGTACGAGATCCGGACGGTCTTTTTGCAGCAGCTCAAGCGCCTCTTTGCCGTTGGCCGCCTGGTACGTTTTGTAACCTTCGCTTCCGAACACTTCCGTCAAAAGCATGCGAATCCCGTTCTGGTCGTCCACGATCAATATTTTGTGTTCGCTCATGTTTGTTTGTCCTCCCCCGTTTTGTTTCCGCCGCGCCGGAGCTTGCTCCGACCGCCGCCGGACGTTCTCTATGCGTGCAGGAATTCCCCTTTTGTTCGGCGTCCGTTCGACTCTGAGAAGTATTCGACTTTTAATGGCGGTTTCCTGCTAATTCCGGCAGGAAGACCGAATATTTCCCAAACGCCCGCGAAAAATAAGTGCGCATAAAAAAGAAGGCCCGGGTTGAATCCGGACCTTCCGTGGAATCAGTCGATCGAGTACGTGATGGCGGCTTTGACGAATTCGCGGAACAGCGGCTGCGGACGGTTCGGTCTGGAAGTGAATTCCGGATGGAACTGTACGGCCAGGAACCACGGATGGTTCGGCAGTTCGACGATTTCGACCAGGCGGCCGTCCGGCGACGTGCCGGAGATGACGAGACCCGCCGCTTCGATCTGTTCGCGATACGCGTTGTTGAACTCGTACCGGTGACGGTGTCTTTCGTAGACGAGTTCGTCGTCGTAGCACTGCATCGCGAGCGATCCGTCCACCAGTTTGCAAGGATAGAGGCCAAGGCGCATCGTGCCGCCGAGATCCTCGATATCTTTTTGTTCCGGCAGCAGGTCGATGACCGGGAAAGTCGTCGCCGGATCGATCTCCGAACTGTTGGCGCCGTCCATGTTGGCCAGGGCGCGCGCGTATTCGATTACCGCGACCTGCATGCCGAGGCAGATACCGAAGAACGGTACGTTGTTCTCGCGGGCATAACGGATCGCCGTGATCTTGCCTTCGATGCCGCGGTCGCCGAAGCCGCCCGGCACGAGAATGCCGCCGAGTCCGCCGAGCTTGTCTTCGACGTTCTCTTCCGTCAGTTCTTCCGCGTCGACCCAGCGCAGCTTCACGTCCGCGTTCGCGTCGAAGCCGGCATGCGACAGCGACTCGACCACGCTGAGGTAAGCGTCATGCAGCGCGACGTACTTGCCGACGATCGCGATTTCGACCGTTTTCTCCAGCTTGCCGATCCGCTCGACGAGCGCTTCCCATTCCGTCATGTCCGGCTGCGGCGTGTCGAGCTTCAGGTGCTTGACGACGATCTCGTCCAGTCCTTCGGCGCGCAGGTTCAGCGGCACTTCGTACAGGGTCGCCGCGTCGCGGCATTCCACGACGGCGTCTTTGTCCAGATCGCAGAACAGGCCGATCTTCGCTTTGGTGTCTTCGGACAATTCGTATTCCGTCCGGCAGACGATCACGTTCGGCTGGATCCCGATGCTGCGCAGTTCCTTGACGCTGTGCTGGGTCGGCTTGGTCTTGATCTCGCCGGCTGCTTTAATGTAAGGAATAAGCGTCACGTGAATGTACATCACGTTGTCGCGGCCCACGTCGCTGCGAAGCTGGCGAATGGATTCCAGGAACGGAAGACTCTCGATGTCGCCTACCGTACCACCGATTTCGGTGATGACGACGTCGGAACCGGATTCGCGTCCGGCGCGCATGATGCGCTCCTTGATCTCGTTCGTAATATGCGGGATGACCTGAACGGTTCCGCCCAGGTATTCGCCGCGGCGCTCTTTGCTGATGACCGAAGAGTACACTTTACCCGTCGTCACGTTGCTGTTCTTCGACAGGTTGATATCGATAAAGCGCTCGTAGTGCCCGAGGTCGAGGTCCGTTTCCGCCCCGTCGTCGGTCACGAACACTTCGCCGTGCTGGTAAGGACTCATCGTTCCCGGGTCCACGTTGATGTAAGGATCGAATTTCTGGATCGTCACTTTCAGTCCTCTGTTCTTCAAAAGCCTGCCGAGCGACGCGGCCGTGATGCCTTTGCCGAGCGAAGACACGACTCCGCCCGTTACGAAGATATACTTGGTCACTGTAAAAAACCCCCTGTACGATAATAATGGATCGATCAAAAACGTCCGGCGTCATGAGTGATTCCGCATGTTTGGATGGCTGTGCGTATGGAAAATACCCTATAAAAAACAAAAAAAGTGACACCCGTGTCCACGGGGCACTTTTAACGTTTTTTCCATATAAGTCCGTACCTAAATCAGAAGCCCAAGCAATAGTTTACCTTCTGACCGAAAGGCTGTCAAGCAGGGAAAAGGCGCACGTTCGGTCCTTTTCCCCTGCCTGCACAGGCCCGCGCAAAAGAGAGCGTGAAGCAAAGCGGAACTTGCGAAACCGGACGCTTAGCGTCCTTCTTCGCCTTCGAATTCCTCTTCTTCTTCGTCTTCCTCTTCTTCCTCTTCGTCCAGTTCTTCGCCTTCGATCTCTTCTTCTTCGTCTTCGACTTCATCGTCGACGATTACATCTTCGTCCACGTCGTCTTCGTCGTTGTCGAACAGATCGTCGTCTTCGTCATTCGCATCTTCTTCTTCGTCGGCGCTGAATACCGGATCTTCGTCCAGATCGTCGTCGTCTTCGTCGTTGATGATGCGCGGACGCTTGGCGCCCACGACCGGATCTTCGGATTTCTCCAGCGGATACCAGCGTTTCAGACCCCAGAGATTCGTTCCGACGCACGCGAAGCGGCCGTCGATGTTGATCTCGGTGTAGAGCTGGGCAATCATGTTCGTCGCCTGTTCGTTGGTAAGGCCGCGATGACGCGCGACTTCTTTCATCAGATCCGGATAATAGTAAGGTTCGTTGGCTTTCTTCAAAATCAAAAAGGCCAGATCGACCATGGGCATTTCGCGGATTTTCTCGGTATCGATCGACAATTCAATCGGTGCAGGTGCCAAATGGACACTTCCTCTCAAAACGTAATGCAATTCGGTCGTGCAGAAAAAGTCAACCTAAGTAAAACGCATCCGCGCGCAAAATGCAAGAAGCGCGGACGATTTTTCACATGTCGGGAAAAAAGCCGCCTACATCCGTTCCGGCGCCGATACGCCGATGAGGCGCAGCACGTTCGCAATGACGGTGCGCACGGCACCGAGCAGCGCCAGGCGGGCCTGGGTCACGGCGGCGTCTTCCGTAATGAAGCGCTCCGCTTTGTAGTAGCTGTGCAGCATCGCGGCCACTTCGTACACATAACGCGTCAGGCGGTGCGGCGCGTAGCCTTCGGCCGTGATGCGGATCTCTTCCGGCAGCTCGCCGAGCTTGCGCAGCAGGTCGTATTCGTGCTGGGCCGTCAGCTTGCTCAGGTCGACCTGCTCAAGCGGCAGCACGGTCACCTTCTGCTCTTCGGCCTGGCGGAAAATGCTGCAGATACGCGCATGCGCGTACTGCACGTAGAACGCCGGGTTCTCGTTCGACGTCGACACGGCAAGGTCCATGTCGAAGTCCAGATGCGAGTCCATGCTGCGCATGGTGAAGAAGTAACGCATCGGATCGACGCCCACTTCGTCCATCAGCTCTTCCATCGTCACGGCTTTGCCGGTCCGCTTGGACATTTTGACTTTCTCGCCGCCCTGGAACAGGCTGACCATCTGTGCGATCAGTACGATCAGCTTCTCCGGATCGTTGCCGAGTCCCTGCATGGCCGCTTTCATCCGCGGGATATACCCGTGGTGGTCGGCGCCCCAGATGTTCATGACCTTGTCGAAGCCGCGCGCGTACTTGTCGCGGTGGTATGCGATGTCCGGCGTCAGGTAAGTGTACGTGCCGTCGTTTTTGATCAGCACGCGGTTCTTGTCGTCGCCGTATTTGGTCGTCTCCAGCCACGTGGCGCCGTCTTCTTCGAACACTTCGCCGCGGCTGCGCAGCTCGTCGAGCGCGTCCAGCACCTGGCCGTTTTCGTACAGCGACGTTTCGCTGAAGAAGACGTCGAAGTTCACGCGGAAACGGTCCAGGTCGCGGCGGATCTTCTGCATTTCTTTTTCCAGACCGTATGTGCGCAAATATTCCATCCGTTCGCCCTGGCTCATCGACACCAGACGATCGCCTTCGAGTTCGACCAGTTCCTTGGCGAAGCCTTTGATGTCCTCGCCGTAATAACCGTCTTCCGGCATCTGGGCGTCCTGGCCGAGTTCCTGCAGGTAGCGCGCTTCGATCGAGACGCACAGGTTCATCACCTGGTTGCCGGCGTCGTTGATATAGTATTCGCGCGTCACGTCGTAACCGGCGAAATCGAGCACGTTGCACAGCGCATCGCCGACGGCCGCGCCGCGGGCATGGCCCAGGTGCAGGCTGCCGGTCGGGTTGGCGCTGACGAATTCGAGCTGGACGCGTTTGCCTTTGCCGTCCTCGATCCGTCCGTAATCGGCGCCCTGCGACGCAATCGTGCCGACGACCGGGTACAGATAGCTTTTGTTCAGCGTAAAGTTGATGAAGCCCGGTCCGGCGATCTCGGTCCGTTCGATCCCGGCCGCTTCGCGGTCCAGGTTCTCCAGAATCGCTTCGGCGATCAGGCGCGGGTTCTTCTTGGCAAGGCGGGTCAGCTGCATGGCCGCGTTGGTGGACAGGTCGCCGTGGGTCTTGTCTTTGGGTACCTCCAGCGCGATGTCCGGAATATCGGCTTCGGCCACGAGGCCGGCTTTGGCGATCGCCTGGGCGACGGCCTGTTTCACGGTATCTTCAAGCTGTTGTAGCGGGTTAATCGTCATATCGGTTGACTTCCTCCTGTATGGTTAAGCTAACGGCAAAATGGCCCGAGATGGCGTCGTGCACTTCCAGCTCGTACGCCCAATGGATCTCTCCCGCAGCGCCTTGCATGCGCACGCGCAGGTCCCGGGTATGGGTAACAAGCGCAAAACGCGCGTAAGGCGAACGGTAAAAACCAGGCAGGCTGCTTCCTAGGCGGAAGGACTGCTCCGATTCGACCTCGCCGTGGCGGATGACTTTCAATTCTTCCTCCGTGACCTTGACCAGCGTTCGCACACTGCCCGGACTGCCGTTCGCGCCGGGTTCTTCGTAGCGGACGTACAAGGCGTTGTCTTTTTGAAAAAGCTGTCCGGCGAGCGTCTGCTTCACCGTCTCTTCGTCCTGCTTGCTGACAATCGTAATCAGGACGCGGCTCATGCCTGGCATAGCGCTTCCGCTCCAATCCGTTTAACGAAGATTTCTTCTATAGTACTATAGCATATTCCGGTATGGGGACCTAGTGCTTTCGACGACTGCAAACCGGCTGCGGGCAAAAAAAACCGACTTCCGGCGCCGGTACGCGAACGCTGCGCTTCGATGCGGATTTACTCCTTCCCCGAACGTTTATTAAAATAGGGAAGAACGCGGGTGCAGTCAACCGATCATCCGCCAAAAGGAGGAATTCCGATGCAGCCACTCACGCCGCACCCGGCGCAGGGCGCTTTCCGCCCGCTGCCTCCGTTCCTGTTCGCTTCGACCGCGCTGGAGGCGTCTCCGCGGCTGCTGGGCCAGACTCTGGTGCGCCGCACCGAGTTCGGGGAGATCCGCAGCCGGATCATCGAGACGGAGAGCTACGGAGGGATCGAAGACAAAGGCAGCCATGCCTACGGCGGCCGGCGCACCCCGCGCACGGAGATCATGTTCGGCGCTGGCGGAACGGCCTACGTCTACCTGATCTACGGCATGTACCACTGCCTGAACGTCGTCACGGGATCACAAGACGATCCGCAGGCCGTGCTGATCCGCGCCGTGGAGCCGCTGACCGAAGAAGACGAACGCCGCATGCGCTTTTTCCGCAAAATCAAATCCAAAAAAGCGTCCGACCTGTCCGGCGGCCCGGGCAAGCTGTGCCGGGCGCTCGACGTCGACAAATCGTTCAACGGCTGCCGCCTGACGGTGCCGACGAGCCCGCTCTACCTCGAAGCCGGCGACGATCCCTCTTCACTGGAGCTGCTGTGCGGACCGCGCATCAATATCGATTACGCGGAAGAATACGCGGCCAAGCCGTGGCGGTTCTTCCTCAAGGACCATCCGTACGTCTCGGTGAAAGACAAAGCCCATTCGCCCAAACCGTTTTTTGTGTAACGGTGCAGCGGAGAGGAAGCCCGTAAGAATAAAAAAGCAAAAGCGCCGATCCCGCAAGGGACCGACGCTTTTTGCCGCTGCCGCAAAATTGCGGCCGTTAGACGTCCAACGCCTGCTTGAGTTCTTCCGGCGAACGGTTCCACCATTCTTCGTTGTGCGCCGTCAGCAGCGTCTTGAGCGCCGCTCTCGCTTCGTTGTCCATCTCGTTCAGAATGATCTTCCGCTTGATCGCGTAATCGAGCTTGTTCACGTGGTCGGCGAGAATCTTGAAGCCTCGCTTCGTCTCGCTGTTGATCCACATCTCGCACGCCGTCGCTCCCGCGTAGCTGCCGCCTTCTTCCGTCTTGTCCACCGCGACCCAGACGAGCCATACCCGGCGGCCGCCTTCCGCATCGGCGCGTTCGGCCGTGAACTTGATGCCGCGCTCCACTTTGCTCTTGGCATGCATGGCGCCCACGTCGATCTTCGCTTCGCCTTCGTCTATAATGATCGGGGATACGTTGTTCAAGTTGATGGCGCCCGTGCCGAAGCCCTTATGCTTGCTGCTTTTTTGGCTGCTGCTGATGATATTGAGCCCAAGCTGTTTTTTACCTGTCTGATTTTGGTCCATAACGGGAATCCGAGCCCCTTTCGGCGAATAAATTCATCCAAATTCTTGCAAAAACACATGCTTTTTTCTTAAAACTCTTCATCTTCTTCTATTCTATCCGATAAAAAGACGAAAGCAAAACAAAAAAACCCGGATACCGGCTCGATAAACCGTAGGGTTAAGCGCTTTTCAGAGGTTTTTTCCATAGCGAAACGACTTGAATTCAAACAAATGTCACCTTTTTTAACTTCCGCAAAACCGCGCAGCCGTGCGGGATTGCTGCTTTTGGTGGAAGGTCCGCGTCAAACGCGCACCAAAATAATGTTAAATAAAGGTTTGCCAACGGCTAAGTCCTTTGCTACAATGTGTTTTGTGAGTAGTAACAACTTTGTAAACTTTGCTTCAAGCCATAGAAGCTGCTTCAAATATCGACACAACGACGATCCGACACGAAGCTTTTCGGTGCAAACCAAGATCTAAGCCGAATTCCGGCACCGGGGAGCGGGGGAACCAGTTATGGGTGAATTGACTTCGCAACGAAGGAGTCATAGGGGGACCTTCTCAACCGAATCCTTAAGCTAACCTCGCAGGCAAAACGGAAGGGGTACAATGTCTTTGAAGAAGAAGCTGACAGCCGCAGTAATGGGACTCGCCATCGCTTTTAGCGTAGCGGGCGCAGGAAACGCACATGCAGATTCCCAATTGGACAACGTAATCGATTCAGCACTTGGAACGCCATACCGCACTGCGGGCACAAGCCTTAACGGATTCGACTGCTCGGGCTTCACGAGCTACGTCTTCGACAAACTCGGCGTGGATCTGCCGCGTCAATCTTCGTCGCAATACAGCGCCGGAGCCAAGATCGACCGCAGCGACCTGCGTGCCGGAGACCTCGTCTTCTTCAACACGACGGGCAGAGGCATTTCGCATGTGGGCATTTATGTAGGCAACGGCAAATTCGCCCATTCGTCGTCTTCGAACGGAGTTCGTTACGACAACCTGAGCTCTAGTTATTATGCCGAACGTTATGTCGGTGCGTCTCGCGTAATGAGCACGTACACGTATAACTCTTTTGTTGCCGAATAACCTTTTCTTCGACTGCTTTTATGCGAATTCATGAATGAGCGTAATGAATATAACGGCCGTATTGGATGACTGCAATCATCCGATGCGGTTTTTTCATGTCTGCTTGGCGTCGGCCGCCGTTTCTCTTGCCCTTTAAACGGTGCTGCGCCTGAAAAGGTTTCAAACGCGCCGATCTTTTTCGTCGTTACGAAATATTACCCGCCGCCCGGACGCCTAAACGCCTTTTTTACATTTCGTGATCCCTTTTTGAACAGGAGTGAGAAACATGAACGCGAAGAGGTTCGATATTCGTCCGTTAACGGAGTGGGAAGCGGAAATCATTTGCGGTTGGCGGTACGAGCCGCCGTACGACATCTACGGGTGGATGCCCTGGGAGCAGGTCAAACAGCTCGGGATCGAATTCGGCGATCCCGAGCTGCGCGAACAGCAGTATATGTCGGTCTATGAGGGCGAACTTTTCTGCGGGTTCGCCCAGCTCTTCCCGCTCGGCGGCACGACCCGCCTCGGGATCGGCATGCGTCCGGATCTATGCGGACGCGGCTTAGGGGCGGCTTACGTGCGCGCCGTCGCCGAAGAAGCGCTGCGGCGCATTCCGGGCCAGGAGATCGACCTGGAAGTGCTGACGTGGAACCAGCGCGCCATCAAAGCCTACCGCAAAGCCGGCTTCGCCATTACCGATCTCTACGAACGGATGACGCCTTCGGGCCTCAAGCCGTTCTACTGTATGGTGTATCAGCCGCCCGCGGACTCGTAGAGCCGGCGCACGTCCGCTTCGGCGCACGAATTCTTTCCATGACGATATCCATGTTCAGCTGCCGACCGCGAAGATCTTCGCGGCGGCATGTTCGGCGTATCCGGTCTGCTAGGATACCGGTTCCTTAACGGCTTCTTTCATTATAGACCGCTTCATAGACCTCTCCCGCGTTCTTCGAAGCGGTTCAGACCAACGCCACGAACGTCATTTGTTTGTCGCCGATCAGGATATTGATGCGATGCAGGTCCGTGTCGTGGATTACCACGGCGCTGCCCACCTCAATTGACGGCGTAGTGCCGAGCGCGTAGAACAGGTCTTCGGCCAGCGCTTCATGCACTTCCAGCCGGTCCGGCGCCTCCATCCGTTCCCAGTCTTCCGCTTCCATCTCGAAAAACAGATAGCTGTCCGGAATCAATGAGACCGCTTTCGTCAAGTCCTGCAAAATATCCGCGTAATCTCTTCCGTGTTTAACTCCCATTGTTTCCGCTCCTTTTTCGTACATTATTGTGAACCGACTATCTTATTTTCATTATAGCGCAATTTATCTCTTAAAAAAAAAGCTCCCCCTGTCGATAAAAAACATATCGAGCCGTAGGGTGTTTTTAGTCAAAAACCACTTCATGATACCAGCTTCGTCGATTTTGACTGTTACAGCCTTCCTACTCGGGCAAACGGACGGATCATGAAAGGCCAGACTTCGAACACATCCGGGAACCTTGATCGCGTTAAATTCCGCTGCCGGCTGGAACCGCACATCGAACCGCTCAAGGTACCCGAAGGTCGCATACGTAGGTCAGTTTCGTTTCTTGCCGTACACACAGGCCAGGGATGGCCGTGCTTATGAATGTTTTATATTCTCATGGATGAGGTGCTTACATGGAATTATCGTCTCTTATCGGTCTGGTCCTAGCTCTAGTCTCCATTTTCGTCGGCATGATCCTCAAAGGCGCCCCGCTCGGTTCCCTGATGGTGCCGGCGGCCTATCTTATCATTATCGGGGGCACCGTTTCAACCATATTCGTCGGCTTCCCAATGAGCGATCTCAAAAACTTCCCGAAGCTCGTCAAAATCTTCCTGTTCAAACCGAAAATGATCGACAAAAGCGAATTGGTCGGCATGTTCATGGAATGGGCCTCGATCACCCGCCGCGAAGGCCTGCTGGCCCTCGAATCCAAAGTGGATGAAATCGACGACGATTTCCTGCGCAACGGCATGCGGATGATTATCGACGGCAACGATCAGGAATTTGTCAGCGACGTGCTGATGGAAGACATTCACGCGATGGAAGAACGTCACCGCGTCGGCGCGCAAATCTTTTCCCAAGCCGGCATGTACGCTCCAACGCTGGGCGTTCTCGGCGCCGTAGTCGGCCTGATCGCCGCGCTCGGCGAGTTGGAAGACATGAACAAGCTGGCGCACGCCATCGCCGCGGCCTTTATCGCGACCCTGCTCGGTATCTTCGTCGGGTACGTCATTTCCCACCCGATCTGCAACAAGCTCAAACGGATCTCCAAAAAAGAAGTCGAAGTGCGCATGATGATGGTCGAAGGCCTGCTGTCTATCCAATCCGGCGTCTCGACGATTGCCATCAACCAAAAGCTCGCCGTCTTCCTGACACCTACGGAACGCAAAAAATTAGAAGAAAAGGGAGGCGCTTCGGGTGGCCAAGAAAGCTAGACCGGAACACCATGAAGAACATGCCGACGAGAGTTGGCTTCTTCCCTATTCGGACCTTATGACCCTGCTGCTCGCCCTCTTTATCGTACTGTACGCCATGAGTTCGGCCAACGTCAGCAAGTTCGAAGCGATGGCCGAAGCTTTTGACTCCGTGTTCAACGGCGGCAAAGGCATCATGGAGCACACCTCCACCACCGAAGACAGCAAAACGCAGGACGGATCGAAAACGGTCGAGCAGATGGCGGCGGAGAAAGCGGCCGTTACGAAGAAAGACACGGCCGACGACACGCTGGCTAAGCTCAAGAAAAAAGAACAAGAAGATTTGACCAAGCTCAAAAAGCAGCTCGACAGCTACATCAACAGCAACGGGCTCAGCAACCAGCTCGACACGAAGCTTAATCAATCGCAGCTGCAGATCACGATCAGCGACAAAGCGCTGTTCGCTTCCGGCGAAGCGACCGTGAAGCCGAACTCCCGCACGCTCGCTGCGGCGATCGCGAACATCCTGAAGAACTTCCCGGGCTACAACATTCAGGTCATCGGCCATACCGATAACGTTCCGATCTCCAACGACGCGTTCAAGTCGAACTGGGATCTCAGTTCGGGCCGGGCCAACAACTTCATGCAGGTGCTGCTCAAAAACAAGAATCTCGATCCGGTACGCTTCACCTCGACCGCGGCAGGCGAATATCACCCGGTCGCTTCGAACGCGACGGCTTCGGGACGCGCCCAGAACCGGCGGGTCGAAGTGTCGATTATCCGGAATTATCAGGACTCGGAGAACAAAATCAGCACAAGCAATGCCACTTCACCTTAACCGTAATCTTTTCCAGCCTCTTTCTTCGGAAAGGGGCTTTTATTTATCCACAGGCGATTCACAAATGCCCAATCATAATGTAAAATATGTGCATAACCCTGTGGACTAGTCGCTACTTATCCACAATTCTGTGCACAGTATGTTAACAACGGAATATATGTTCGATGAATACTGCTGCCTGATAACGGCCCTGAACGAAAGGAGTTTTACCATTTTGGAAGCTGCCCCGCTGGAAGATCATGAACACTGGATGCGCCTGGCGCTCGAAGAAGCGCGCAAAGCGGAAGCGCTCGGCGAAGTTCCGATCGGCGCGATTATCGTGCGCGGCGGCGAGATCGTCGGACGCGGCTACAATCTGCGCGAGACGACGCATGACGCGACCGCTCACGCGGAGATGATCGCGATCCGCGAAGCCAGCGAGAGGATCGGCGCCTGGCGGCTGCTGGACTGCACCCTGTACGTCACGCTGGAACCGTGCCCGATGTGCGCCGGAGCCATCGTGCAGGGCCGCGTGCCGCTCGTCGTGTACGGGACACCCGATCCCAAAGCCGGCTGTGCCGGCACGCTGATGAACCTGCTGCAGGAGCCGCGCTTCAACCATCGGACCGATCTGATCGAAGGCGTGCTCCGGGAAGAATGCGCCGAGATGCTGTCGGCTTTTTTCCGCGGGCTTCGCGTGCGCATGAAAGAACGCAAAGCGCTGCGCCGCGCGGAAGTCGACCTGCTGCTCGAAGCGGGCGACGAGCCGGATCCGGGTGCGCCGGTCTCATAAAAGCGCACGAAGCAAAAAAAAGGCGGCCCTGGAGGGCCGCCTTTGCTGTTTGGAACAGATGCGATGGCTTAGTAGTTCATGTTTTCCAGTTCGTCCAGCGTAACGGTATCAGTCGGGATGCCGACTTCAAACGTCTGCTTTTCGTTCACTTTGCTGTACGTCGACGAACCTGTCATGGAGACTTTGCCCGACGTGCTCGACTCGGTATCCTGGAAGTTGATGTCCATCGTCATTTTTTGGTGAACCGGGAACTTGTCCGCGTTCAACGCCGTGTCCAGTTGGAACGTGTTGACCGTCAGGTAGTTTTTCAGTTCGTCCAGGTTTTTGCTCATTTCCGCGTTGTCTTTGGTGCTCAGTTCTTTTTTGGCGTCGTTCAGTTCCTGCTCTGTCACGCCCGTCATCTCGCGATATTCCGGCGTATTGATCGTGTCGATCACTTTAGGCAGGGCTACGTTCACGAGTGTCGTGATCGCGTCTTTGACGTTGTCGTTCGTGACTTCGAAGCGTACTACGTCTTCGGCCGTTACGCCTTCAGGAAGTCCGGCTTCGCCGACAGCGACTTTCTTGAAGTATTTGGCTTCGTCGAAGCTGTCCAATACGGCCGCGCTCACGTCAGCGCTAAGTTTTTGCGAGTTTTTAGGATCAAGCATCGCTTCGTTGAACTCGGTGCCTTGTTCGGCAGCCAGTTCTTTCATGTCGATCTCGATGAATTTGCCGATCAGGTTCTCAGGCAGCGGCAGAAGCGCGATGTTCGGCACTTTGACGTACATTTTTTCTTTGGTCATGACGATTGGAAGCTTGATGGTCATCTCCATATCGCCTTTGAGCTTCACTTCGAGATTCATCTCGGCTTGCATCGGCTCGCCCTGGTACACGGTCTTCACGTTGAATTCCGCGCCCTTGAGCATGCTGACAACCTGGTCCACGCTTGCCGTGTCCGCGCTGCTCGGCGGAACCGCAACCGTCAGTTCGTTCAGCGTGAAGTTGCTGTCCATTTGATAAGATGTCGCGGTCATTGCGCTTGCGACCGAAGCTTTGAGCAGCGCTTTCGGCGTTTCTTCGACTTTCGCCGCGGGACTTGCCGCATTGTTGCCGCAGCCGGACAATACGAGCGTACCGGCCATTACCAGTGCGCCAAAGCTTCCGAATAATTTTTTGTTCATGTTTGTTGTCTCCCCTTCAAGTCTATATGTGTTTTAATACGTCCTGTTACCCTCTTACCCAATCGCCTAAACATCGAAACTGGCTAACTTCATCGGCCTTCTGGCGTTCCGGACATGTCTAAGTATACGTGAACCTTTTTCAAAAAGTTTCAAAATGCCAAAATTGGACATTACGACTCACAAAAAAGACAGGACCCAAGAACCAAACACATTCTTAAGTCCTGCCTAAATATCCTGTTATTCACATTCAAAGAGTTAGTGGATATCTTTTTTCTTGAAGCGCCCGCCTTTGACGTCGTGAATATTGCCGATCGCCAGAAAAGCGTTGTCGTCGAATTGATTCACGATTTCTTTGAGTTTGGCTTCTTCCAGCCGCGTAATGACGCAGAAAATGACTTTTTTGGGATCGCCCGTAAAGCCTCCTTCGCCCGCCAAATACGTAACGCCGCGTCCGAGCCGATCCAGGATCGCGTTGCCGATATCGTCGATCTGATCACTGATGATCCAGACCGATTTGGATTCGTTCATGCCTTCGATCGTCACGTCGATCATCTTGTAGGCGATATAATACGCGAGAATCGAGAACAGCGCGCGATCCCAACCGAAGACGAAGCCGGCGCCCGACAAAATGAACAAATTGACGAACATGACGATCTCTCCGACCGAAAAAGGCGTTTTGCGCGATACGAGAATGGCGATGATCTCCGTTCCGTCGAGCGAGCCGCCGTTGCGGATCACGATCCCCGTGCCGACGCCGAGGAAAATACCGCCGAACACGAACGCCAGCAGCGTATCCGTCACGAAAGCCTGTACCGGGTGCAGCAGGACGGTGCCGATCGACAGAATGGTAATGCCGAGCAGCGTCGACAAAGCGAACGTTTTGCCGATCTGCTTGTACCCGACGATCAGGAACGGCAGATTCAGAATGAACAGGAAGATCCCGAGCTTCCAACCGCTGAGGTACGAAGCCATGACAGAGATGCCGGTAATACCGCCGTCGGTAATATTGTTGGGTACGAGAAACAACTCCAGCGCTACGGCCACCATCACTGCTCCGAATATGATAAAAAAGGTTCGGAGCAAAATTTGCGAGAACGGTCTTTTGTGATGGGCACGCGGCGCAGAAGGCTTGCGGGCAGGCGGCTTGGTTAACGTTTCATTCATTATTCACTGTCCTTCCCTATGCATGGATACTTGCTATAATGTTCGGTCGCGTACGGATAGGTTCACGCCGTATACTGCTGCATACAAATACGTATATTGTAATTATGCCATAATTTTTGACGGTTTGTCTCGTTTCCGCCTTGTTTTGCATCACAGCAAAAAGCCGCCTTCTCCCAATCGGGAAAAGACGGCTGTAATGGTTTAAACTGGCGGAGAGGATGGGATTCGAACCCATGTGGAGTTGCCCCCTAACGGTTTTCAAGACCGCCCCGTTATGACCGCTTCGGTACCTCTCCAAGTATTCAAATTGCATACCCCTATGGGCAAAGCGATTTGAAGAATTCTGCGCCTAGCCAAAATCTTTCCCCGCAAATGTCCGTTCCTATCATATCCCATCGCTTCGCTTCGCGCAAGGTCTATCGCTTGTCACGAAACGAAGCGCCGGATAGGACTCAAGCTTTACGCGTTGGGAGCGATCACTTTCACGCCGCGCATATACGGTTGAAGCACTTCGGGAATGACGACGCTGCCGTCTTCCTGTTGGTAATTCTCCAGAATGGCGGCGACCGTGCGGCCTACGGCGAGGCCCGAACCGTTCAGCGTATGCACGAATTCCGGCTTGCCTTTCGGTTCGCGGCGGAAACGGATGCTGGCGCGGCGCGCCTGGAAGTCTTCGACGTTCGAGCACGACGAAATCTCGCGGTACATGCTGCTTTCCGGCAGCCACACTTCGAGATCGTACGTCTTGGCGGCGGTGAAGCCCATATCCGCCGTGCACAAGGCGATAACGCGGTAAGGCAGGCCGAGCAGCTGAAGCACGCGCTCCGCGTTCGCGGTCATCTGTTCGAGCTCGTCGTACGAATGATCCGGATGCACGATCTTGATCATTTCGACTTTGTTGAACTGATGCTGACGGATCAGGCCGCGCGTATCGCGTCCGGCGGAACCGGCTTCGGAACGGAAGCAGGCGCTGTAGGCGATATACTTTTTGGGCAGGTCGCCCGCTTCGATAATCTCGTCGCGGTGATAGTTCGTCACCGGCACTTCGGCGGTCGGGATCAGATAATACTCCGTATCCTTCAGCTTGAACAGATCCTCTTCGAACTTCGGCAGCTGGCCGGTTCCGTAGAGGCTGTCCTGATTGACGATATAAGGAGGCAGCATCTCTTCGTATCCGTGCTCCTCGCTGTGCAGATCCATCATGAAGTTGATCAGCGCGCGTTCCAAACGGGCACCGAGCCCTTTGTAGAACGTGAAGCGCGAACCCGTCACTTTGGCGGCCGCTTCAAAATCGAGAATGCCGAGATTCTGCGCCGTGTCCCAATGGGCTTTCGGCGTGAAGTCGAACGTTCTCGGCTCACCGACGCGGCGAATCTCGACGTTGTCGTCTTCGGAAGCGCCGATCGGCACGTCTTCGTTCGGAATATTCGGAATCGCCATCGTGATGGCGTCGATTTCCGTCTCCAGACCGCGGACTTCTTCGTCCAGCTGCTTGATCCGGTCCGAAACTTCGCGCATCTCGACGATCAGATCGTCGGCGTTCTCACGGTTCTTTTTGAGTCTGGCCACTTCGCCCGAAACGGTGTTCCGGCGGTTCTTCAGCGTCTCCGCTTCCTGCAGCTTCTCGCGGCGTTCGCTGTCGAGGCGCGGGAAATTCGCGATCAGGTCTTCGGATTTGCCACGGTTCGCGAGTGCCTGCTTGACCCGATCATAATCGTTTCTTAATATTTTCACATCCAACACGGGAGCTTCATCCTTTCGGTTCTCCGGTCCTGGACTGACGCACCATATCCGCAAAGTAGGCATGCAGCCGGTAGTCGTCGGTCAATTCCGGATGAAATGACGACACGAGAAGATGCCCTTCGCGCGCCGTTACCATTTCTCCATTATAAACCGCCAACACTTCGACGTCTGCACCGATTTCACGAATTAAGGGCGCCCGGATAAAAACGGCACGCACCGGCTCGTCGATTCCTTCGATCGGCAGGTCGGTCTCGAAGCTCTCCCGCTGACGTCCGAACGCATTGCGCGCGACCGTCATGTTCATGAGACCGAGATGCGGTTCTTCCTGCCCTTCGATCGATGTGGCAAGCACGATCAGTCCGGCACACGTGCCGAAGATCGGTCGGCCCGCCGCCGAAAACTCCCGGATGCGCTCGATGAAGCCGTACTTGCGCATCAGCTTGCCGATTACGGTGCTCTCGCCGCCCGGAATGACGAGGCCGTCGAGACCTTCGAGCTGCTCGACCGTCTTGACGGCGCAGCTCTCGGCTCCGGCCCGTTCCAGGCTGCGGATATGTTCGGATACGGCGCCCTGCAGGGCAAGCACGCCGATCTTGAGGTTCGAATTCGTCATCGCGCGATTACCAGCCGCGATCCTGCATGCGCTCGGAAGGAGCCAACTGCTTGATGTCGATGCCTTTCATCGGCGCGCCGAGGTTCTTCGATACTTCGGCGATCAGGCGGTAGTCGTCGTAATGCGTCGTCGCTTCGACGATGGCACGCGCGAATTTCTCGGGGCTGTCGGATTTGAAAATGCCGGAGCCGACGAACACGCCGTCCGCGCCCAGATGCATCATCAGCGCCGCGTCGGCCGGAGTCGCCACGCCGCCCGCCGCGAAGTTCACGACCGGAAGTTTGCCGTTCAGGTGAATATCGAGCAGCACTTCGTACGAAACGCCCAGATTTTTGGCTTCGGCGTACAGCTCGTCTTTGGACAGGTTCTTCACTCTGCGAATCTGACCGTTGATCAGGCGCATATGGCGGACCGCTTCCACGATGTTGCCGGTTCCCGGTTCGCCCTTCGTGCGGAGCATCGAAGCTCCTTCGCCGATCCGGCGCAGCGCTTCGCCGAGATCTTTGGCGCCGCATACGAACGGAATCGTGAATTCCTGCTTGTCGATATGGAACACTTCGTCCGCCGGTGTTAGCACTTCGCTCTCGTCGATATAATCCACGCCGAGCGATTCCAGCACTTTGGCTTCCACGTAATGCCCGATACGGGCTTTGGCCATGACGGGAATCGATACGACCTTCATGACTTCTTCCACGATGGTCGGATCGGCCATACGGGCTACGCCGCCCGCCGCCCGAATGTCGGACGGAACGCGTTCCAGCGCCATAACCGCCGTCGCTCCCGCCGCTTCGGCGATTTTGGCCTGTTCGGCGTTCATGACGTCCATGATGACGCCGCCTTTTTGCATTTCCGCCATGCCTCTTTTCACGCGCGATGTTCCTGCTTCCATTGTCGTAGCCCCCGTTGTGTTCCGATTTGGTCAAGCCGTTCTACCGGTGAATTTTACAGCAGGGGCTGCGCGCATACAATCGATTCGGCGCGATTTAGAACAGGTTCTTGATGCCTTCGAACAGATCGGAGAAGAATCCGCCGATTGCCCGCATCAGCTGCTTGAACCAGCCGGCTTTTTCGACGTCCGCGGAAGCGACGAGATCCACCGTTTTGGTCTGCGCTTCGGCTGCGCCTTTCGCTTGGTACGTATAGGTCGCGGTGCCGACCTTGTCGCCTTTGGCGATCGGCGCTTCAAGTGCGGAATCGATGCTGGCCTGCATTTTGAGGCTGCTGGCATCCGCTCCCTTTTGCACGACGAAGCTGAGCGCGCCGGCCGTCTCGTAGGCTACGGACTCTTCCTTGCCTTTGGTGACGACCGCGGGCGCTTCGCCTTCGATCGCCTGGTTCGCCGCGACCAACTCCTTGATCTCGAAGTTGTTGAAGCCGAAATCGAGCACTTTGCGCGTCTCGACGAAGCGGGAACCCTGATCGTTGGCGTCCGTGCCCATCACGACGCTGATCAGGCGCATGCCGTCGCGGACGGCCGTGCCGGTAAAGTTGTTGCCTGCCGCTTCGGTATGGCCGGTCTTGAGGCCGTCAAGCCCTTCATAGGCATAGGCTTTGAAGTTCGGCACTTCGGCGTTCGATTCGAGCATCCAGTCCAGATTGTCGATCCGCCCGCTGGCGCCGGGACGGAACTGGAAGAACGGAATCGTCGTGAATTCGTTGAAGTCGGGATGGTCGGTGACGATGTATTTCGCCAGCAGCGCGGCATCGATCGCCGACATGACCGTCTCTTTGCCGTCGGACGGCCGGGAATCGGCCGGCATGTCGGCAATGTTCAGGCCCGTGGAGTTGGCGAAGTGGGCGGTCTTCATGCCCATCCGCTTCGCTTCGCTGTTCATCAGCTTGACGAACTCGGTCTCGGTCGGCGCGACGGTCTCGGCCAGCGCCACGGTCGCGTCGTTCGCGGACCCGATCGCCATCGCGATGTACAGATCCTTCACGGTGTGCTGGTCGCCTTCGGCCAGGAACACGCGAGAGCCGATCTGGGCGGCCGCGTTTTTGCTGACCGTGACGACGTCTTCCCAGCTCATCTTGCCCTGCTTGACCTGTTCAGCCACGATATATTCGGTCATCATCTTCGTCATGCTGGCCGGAGGAAGCGCCACGTCGGCGTTCAGGGACAGCACGATTTCGCCGGTCGTCGGCTCAAGCAGAACGGCCGATTTGACGGCGAGGTTCAGGCTCTCGACTGTAGGAATGGCTTTCGGGGCCGCGGCAGGCGTCTTGGCCGCCGGAGCCTCGGTCGTTTGCGATTTGGTCGTGTCCGCGGCTGCGGCACCGGCCAGATTGGCGGGAACGACGGACAGACAGAGCATATGGATAAGTAGAACGGAAGCCGCGCTTCTTTTGAGCAGTTTCGGCTGGTTGATCCGGTTCTTCTCGATTTTGGTTTTATGGGTGGAAGGCATGCGTTTCAATGGATTAAATACTCCCCTCGTGCTCAGTTTCTTGGTCAGGCCTTTCTAGTCTAACACAGGGTTGGGCGGCATGTCTTCCCACGGAATGTGACAAACGGGAAAGTCCCGGTCCGCGGCGGGATGCCCGTGCGCAGGCTTGCGAACGTACTTTCGGAGGGCCTCAAGTTCCCGGGTTTCCGTCAAAAAAGCGGACCGGGCAAACAGCCCGGTCCGCTTCGAAAATGGTATGCGGTTCAATATGCGCTGCGCCCAGGCGCTCAAATGACGCTTAGACGGAATAGTTCGGCGCTTCCTTCGTAATCTGCACGTCGTGCGGATGGCTCTCGCGCAGGCCCGCTCCGGTGATACGGATAAACTGGGTATCGTCGCGCAGCACGGCGAGATCGCCGGCGCCGCAGTAGCCCATGCCCGAACGCAGGCCGCCGACCAGCTGGTTCACGGTGTCGGACAGCGGTCCTTTGTAAGCGACGCGGCCTTCGATGCCTTCCGGAACGAGCTTCTTGTCATCGTCCTGGAAGTAACGGTCTTTGCTGCCCTGCTTCATGGCCGCGATGGAACCCATGCCGCGGTAGACTTTGAAGCGGCGGCCTTGATAGATCTCGGCTTCGCCCGGGCTTTCTTCCGTGCCGGCGAACATGCTGCCGAGCATGACGGCGTGGGCGCCGGCCGCGATCGCTTTGGTGATCTCGCCGGAGTATTTGATGCCGCCGTCGGCGATGATCGGAATGCCGTATTCGCGGGCAACCGTCGCGCAGTCGTAGATGGCGGTAATCTGCGGCACGCCGATACCGGCGATAACGCGGGTGGTGCAGATCGAGCCGGGGCCGATCCCGACTTTGACGACGGAAGCGCCAGCTTCGATCAAGTCGCGCGTCGCTTCGCCCGTCGCCACGTTGCCGGCGATGATCGTCAGCTCCGGATAGCGGCTGCGGATATTGCGGACCGCGTCGAGGATGTTGATATGATGCCCGTGCGCGGAATCGACGACTATTACGTCGACGCCCGCGGTCACGAGCGCGTCGATCCGGTCTACCGCGTCGCTCGACACGCCGACGGCGGCGCCGACCAGCAGGCGGCCCTGCGCGTCTTTGGCGGCATTCGGGAACTGGATCGCTTTTTCGATGTCTTTAATGGTAATGAGACCTTTGAGCACGTTGTTCTCGTCGACCAGAGGCAGCTTCTCGATCTTGTGCTGCTGCAGGATGCCTTCCGCTTCGCGAAGCGTCGTGCCGACCGGAGCCGTCACCAGTTCTTCGTGCGTCATGACTTCCTTGATCGCGATGCTGTAGTCGTGGATAAAGCGCAAATCGCGGTTGGTCAGGATGCCGACCAGCTTCTCGTTCTCGTCGACGATCGGCACGCCGGAGATCCGATACTTGCCCATGAGGACTTCGGCATCGGAGACGAGGTGATCCGGACTCAGGAAGAACGGATTCGTGATGACGCCGTTCTCGGAGCGCTTCACGCGGTTCACTTCGTCCGCCTGCTTCTCGATCGGCATGTTTTTGTGAATGATGCCGATGCCGCCTTCGCGCGCGATCGCGATTGCCAGAGGCGCTTCGGTAACGGTATCCATGCCGGCGCTGATCAGCGGAATATTCAGCTTCACGCTGTCACTCAGTCTCGTGGACACGCTGACTTCCTTGGGCAGAACCTCCGACTTTCTCGGTACGAGCAATACGTCGTCGAACGTCAGACCTTCTTTGTCGAACTTGCTATTCCACACGCGATTTTGCCTCCTTTTTTGTCTGGTCCCAACTGCCGTTTTTTCCTTATATGGAAAGCTGAAAGGGCTTTTCTGAAAATATATTATTGCAATCTTAGCAAAGGGGGTATGGGCTGTCAAGGTGAAAAAGCTTGCAGGGACGCGGGCTCCGGGGCCGTTTCGGCAGGCCGGAAATCTGTCCGCCCCGTATGGACACGCCGCGTTTTTTCAATAATTTTCCTTTGCCTGCCTACCTGCTTGGAAAGTCCTCTTTTACAACGTATTTTCGCGGCCCAAAATGCTTTTCGCTTTCTGCTTGAACCCGGCTCCAAAAGCTGCGAATAACTCAAACATTATAACGTTATATTGTTTTTTGAAATAAGCGATGGTATGTTGGAATGGAATTCCATGCTTGATCCCGAATATCCGATCTCTTATCCCAGCGGAAGAAAGCAGGTGCTTCATGCCCAACAATCTCGTACTGCGTCAAGTCCGCCTGACGGACGGCCGCGCGGTGGATCTGACGGTGGAAAACGGCGTGATCGCCGGAATATCCCCGGCCGGCTCGAACGCCCGGGCGGCGGCCGCGTCCGGCCCTTTGATCGACTGCGAAGGCCGGTACGTCTCCAGCGGCTGGATCGACCTGCACGTGCATGCTTTTCCCGAATTCGAACCTTACGGCGACGCGATCGACGAGATCGGCATTCGCTGCGGCTCGACCACGATCGTCGATGCGGGCAGCTGCGGCGCCGACCGGATCGCCGAGCTTGCCGCAAGCCGAAGCGGCGCCCGGACCCGGCTGCTCGCTTTTCTCAACGTGTCGCGTCTCGGGCTGCAGCGGGTCGACGAACTGTCGCGCCTCGACTGGATCGACCGCGAAGCCGCCCTCTCGGCGGCGCGCGCGCAGGCCGGCTTCGTCGTCGGCTTCAAAGCGCGCATCAGCGGCAGCGTCGTCGGCGACAACGGCCTCGAACCGCTGCGCCGGGCGGTCGCGATCGCAGATACCGCCGGGCTGCCGCTGATGACGCATATCGGCTCGGCGCCTCCGGCGATCGAAGACGTCATCCCCCTGCTGCGGCGCGGCGATATCGTCACGCATTACCTGAACGGCAAAGCCAACAACCTGTTCGACGACAGCGGGCGGCCGCTGCCGGTGCTGCGTGACGCGATCGCGCGCGGCGTCAAGCTGGACGTCGGCCACGGCACCGCCAGCTTCTCGTTCAAGACGGCCGAACAGGCGCGGCGCGCCGGCGTTTTTTTCGATACGATCAGCACCGATATTTACCGCGGCAACCGGCTCCACGGTCCCGTCTACGGCATGGCCAGCGTGCTGACCAAGTTCCTGTCGCTCGGTTATCCGCTGGCGGACGTGATCGACGCGGTCACGAAACGCCCCGCCGACTGGCTGAACCGTCCGGAGCTCGGCCGTATCCGGGTCGGCGACGCCGCGAACCTGACCCTTTTTTCCGTTGAAGACAAGCCGTCCCTGCTGACGGATTCCGAAGGAAGCACGCGCACGTCGCGTCAGACGATTCAAGCCGAAGGAGTGATTGTGAATGGGCAGTACACTGCATGCCAAGTACGGTCTTAAACGGGTCATCAACGCAAGCGGAAGAATGAGCATTCTCGGCGTGTCCGCGCCGACGGATACGGTGATGGACGCGATGCGGGCCGGCGGCCAGAGCTACGTCGAGATCGCCGATCTGGTCGACAAGGCCGGAGCACGGATCGCGGATCTGCTCGGGTTCGAATCGGCGCTCGTCGTCAACTCCGCCTCAAGCGGTATCGCCCTGTCGGTCGCCGGTATCGTCACGGGCGGGAAGGTCGGGGCCAGCCTGCGGCTGCACCGGTCTCCTCTTTTGCAAAATGAGATCGTCATGCTCAAAGGCCACAACGTCCAATACGGCGCACCGGTCGATACGATGGTCTATCTGGGCGGCGGAACGGTCGTCGAAGCCGGCTACGCCAACGAAGGCACGACGGCGCAGCTCGAAGACGCGGTGACGGAACGCACGGCGGCGATCCTCTACGTCAAATCGCATCACGCGGTCCAAAAAAACATGGCGTCCGTCGAAGAAACGTGGGCGCTGGCGCAAAAGCTCGGCCTGCCGCTTATTATCGACGCGGCAGCCGAAGAAGATCTTCGGCGTTACGCGTCGTGCTCGGATCTCGTCATCTTCAGCGGTTCCAAAGCGATCGAAGGGCCGACGTCGGGCCTCGTGGCAGGCAAGCGGCGTTACGTCGACGCGGTCAAAGTGCAGCTGCACGGCATCGGCCGCAGCATGAAAGTCGGCAAGGAAACGACGTTCGGCCTGCTTCAGGCGCTGGATGAATACCTGGACAAACCCGACCGCAGTCAGCAGGAAAAAGAAACGCTGCAAGCGCTGCTGCCGCTCGGCGGGCTGGACGGCATCACTGTAAGCCTTGTGCAGGACGAAGCGGGCCGCGCCATCTACCGGGCCCGCGTGCAGATCGACCCGCAACTTGCGGGTACGGACGCGGTGCAGACGGTCGAAGCGCTGAAAAGCGGCGAGATCGCGATCTACACGCGCGATTACGGAGCGCGGCAGGGTTATTTCGATCTGGACCCGCGGCCGCTGCTCGGCGACGATATCCACGTGATCGAGCGCAGGCTGCGCGAACTATTCAAAGGGGGCAACTGAGCGATGGGCGAACACGGAAAGTTGACGAAACAAGACGGAGCGATCGCGAAGCGCCTGTACCGGGACCGGGCGGCGCTGAACGTGCTGGCGGGCAGCGTGGATAACGCGCGGGACGTATTCGAAGCGGCCGAAGGCCATGTGCTGGTCGGCGTGCTGTCCAAAGCGTACAAGACGGTGCCCGAAGCGGTCGACGCGATGCGGGAATACGGGCGGGCGATCGACGACGCGGTCTCGATCGGGCTCGGAGCCGGCGACAACCGCCAGGCGCAGGTCGTGGCCGAGATCGCGCGCGAATATGCCGGCAGCCATATCAACCAGGTGTTCCCGTCCGTCGGGACGACGCGCGGGAACCTGAACGGCACGCCGGGCTGGATCAACGCCCTCGTCTCCCCTTCGGGGCGGCCGGGTTACGTGAACCTCTCCACGGGTCCGTTCAGCGCCGCGGCTTCGGAGCAAGCGATCGTGCCGGTCAAAGCGGCGATCGCGCTCGTGCGGGACATGGGCGGCAGCGCGCTCAAGTATTTCCCGATGAAAGGGCTATCGCTCGAAGCCGAATACCGCGCGGTCGCGCAGGCCTGCGGCGAAGAAGGCTTCGCTCTGGAGCCGACCGGCGGCATCGACAAAAACAACTTCGAAGAAATTGTGCGTATCGCGCTCGAAGCGGGCGTGCCACAGGTAATCCCGCACGTCTATTCCTCGATCGTCGACGAAGCGAGCGGCGATACGATCGTGGCGGACGTGGCCGGGCTGCTGGCCGTCATGCGCCGGCTGGTCGACGACCATGCCTAAGAGCGTCGCGGCTTTTGGCGAAGTGATGATGCGGCTGGAGACGCCGGGATTCCGCCTGCTGTCGCAGACCGATACGCTGCAGGTGTCGTACTCCGGCAGCGGCGTCAACGTGCTGTCGGCGCTCTCGCGCTTCGGCCACCTCGCGCTGCCGGTCACGACGCTGCCGGACAATCCGGTCGGCGACGCGGCGGAAGCCAATCTGCGCAAGCTCGGGCTGCTGCCGCATTACGTGCGCCGCGACGGCATGTACCTGGGCATGTACATTCTGGAAGCCGGCTTCGGCGCGCGGCCCGGCCGGGTCACGTATACGAACCGGCAGCAGAGCAGCTTCAATCTGGCTGCCGAAGGCGCCTATCCGTTCGACGAAGCGGCCCGCGCGGCAGACGTCGTCCATTTCTGCGGCATCGCCCTCGCCATGAACGATACGGTCCGGCGCAATGCGCTGCGGTTCGCCGAAGCGGTCCGCGCGGCGGGCGGCACCGTCGCGTTCGACTGCAATTATCGGCCGGGCCTGTGGGGACCGGACGGTTATGCGCAGGCGCGCCCGTGGTATGAAAAAATGTTACAATTGGCACAGATCGTCTTCATGAACGAAAACGACGCGATCCATGTGCTCGGCCTGCCGCTTCCAGGCGGCGACCGGCTGGAACAGCTGCAGGCGCTGATGCCTGTCGTCGCCGGGCGGTACGGCACGGCCGTGCTGGCCGGCACGCACCGCGGCATCGAAAGCGACGGCCGGCATTCGCTGCTCGGCTATCTGTATCGGGCAGGCGAATTTCATTTCTCCGACCGGCTGACGTTTCCCGTCTACGACCGGATCGGAGCCGGCGACGCGTATGCGAGCGGTATTTTACACGGGGAATTGTCGGATTTTCCGGCCGATCGGACGGTCCGCTTCGCCGCCGCGGCCTCGATGCTGGCGCACACGATCGCGGGCGACACGCCGTTCTCCTCGGAAGCACAAATCTTCCGGGCCATGAACGAAGGAGCCGGCGACATAGAAAGGTAGGAACGAACCATGGCGACAAGCCGCACCAAACAACCGCTGTACCTGAAAATCCACGGCATTCTCAAAGACCGCATCCTGCACGGCCAGTATCCGCTAGATGCCTACCTCCCTCCCGAGCCCAAGCTTGAGGAGGAGTTCGGCGTCAGCAAGATTACGGTCCGGGGCGCGGTCAAACTGCTCGTGCAGGAAGGGTATGTGGAGACGAGCAGCGGCAAAGGCACCCGGGTCGTCCGCAATACGTCCACTTCCAAACGGTTTACCTGGAAAAGGTTTACGGAGATTCTGGTCGAAGAAGGCCACCGGATCGATAAAAAAGTGCTGGGTGCCGCAATCGTCCCTACCGGAAGCGACGACCGGCTGCGGGATCTGTTCGGCGCCTCCTGCCTGCGGATCGAACGGCTCTATTCGCTCGACGACGCGCCTTACATCCATTACACGCATTATTTGCCCGCGCACGCGGAAGACGATCCGGCGCAGCCGGCGCTCGAAGGGCAATCGCTGTACGGCTGGCTCGAAGAGCAGGGCATTGCCATCGCGCGGATGCGCGACGAATTTTCGGTCGGTTCGCCGGAGGCTGCGGCCGCCGAATCGCTTGGGGTGGAAAAAAACGCGGTGCTGCTGAAGCGGGTCCGGCTCGCCCACGACGAGACCGGCCGCGCGGCGGAATACAGCGAAGGCTTTTACCGCGACGGGATGCATCCTTATGTGGTTTATTATGAGGTGTAGGTGGGGGGCCGCGAGTCCTTTTCGACCTGCGCTTCGTTGCCCTTTCCCCTTTTGATTGGAATAAGAGCCGTCGGTAAAGGGGAAAGGACAAAGGCGCTCCGGTTCGAAAAGGACTCGCTCTGTGGGGTAGGGGAGTGCAGAGCGCAGGTCGCACAAGCTTGAAAGCGGACTGATAATTAAGAGATTAAGAGATTAAGGTCAAAAGATTAAGGTCAAGAAATTAAGGTCAAAAGAGGACCACGGCTTCCGCTGTAGGCGGAGAGCGTGGTCTTTGGTTTGCGGTTTGGGGAAAGAAGAAGGGCGAAGACTAGAGGCGAGGGCTAAAGACAAAGGGCAGGGGTTAGGTTGCTTTTGTGGCAATGTAGAGGGTGAAAATTGGCTGTTTGTAGAGTTACGTTGCTTATTAAGCAGCGTAGCTGCGTAAATCGAGCCTTAGATCGCCGAATTGGCTTGTACGTTGTTTTTTTGGACATGTAAGTAGGAGAAAAGAAGATTTGGGGAGGTTACGTTGCTTTTGCGGCAGTGTGGAGGCTTTGAAAAGAATGTTTATAAAGTCGAAGCGCTCAAATTAAGCCGCATGGCCGGGGGAGTAAAAAAATCAAAGAGGACCACGACTTTCCGGTATACGCGGAAAGCGTGGTCTTTTTGGGTGCGGGCAAGGCTTGGACGATCACGCCACTAGAGATCGGATCAGATCAGGTCTTCGTTCATCACTTTGACAATCAGCGCGGCGAACAGGCTGTTGGACCAGGCGAACCATTCGCGGGAAAAATCGCTCGGGTCGTCGGGGTGGAAGCCTTCGTGCATGTAGCCGGTGCCGGCGTCGGTGGCGAGCAGCATCTCGATCAAGTCTTTGATCTCCTGCTCGTCGTTCGACGTCAGGGCCTGCATGGACAGCGCCATATGCCAGACGTAGCCTCCCGGCGTGTGCGGGCTGCCGATACCTTTGGCGAACTTGCCTTCGAAATAGAACGGGTTGTCGAAGCTGAGCGCGAAACGGCGGGTGTTCTGATAGACCGGATCGTCGGTGCCGACGTAGCCGATGTACGGAATGGACAGCAGGCCCGGCGTGCCGGCGTCGTCCATCAGCGAATAATTGCCGTAGCCGTCGGTCTCGAACGCGTAGATTTTGCCGTGCTTCGGGTGGTCGACGATACCGTAGCGCTGGATGCCGAAGTTGATCTCCTTGATCAGCTTCGCGGCGCGGCCCGCCAACTCTTCGTCCCGGTAGATCTCCGACGCGATGCGCTCGATATGGCCGAGGATGACGACGGCGAACATGTTCGCCGGGATATTGTAGCCGAATTCGCACGCGTCGTCGCTGGAGCGGAAGCCGGACCAGCTCATGCCGGTATAGTTGGTCGGCATGCCGCGTCCGTCGTTGTACAGCGTCTCCGTATCCTGCTTCGTGTCGCGGCGGAAGTAGTACGGCGATTTGTCGTCGTGCCGCTGCTCGGTCGCGATGACCCGGACGACCGTGCTGAGCGCCCGGTAGCAGTCGGTGTCGAACATGGACGTCCGCCCCGTTTCCTGCCAATACTGCGCCAACAGCTGTACCGGGAAGCACAGCGAATCCAGCTCGTATTTGCGTTCCCACATCCACGGACTAAGCTCGCAATCGTCGGAATCGCGGTAATGCCGGCCGTTGGCCGTCTCGTTGAACGCGTTCGTATACGGATCGATATTGATGTAGAACAGCTGCCGGGCGATCAGCCCTTCGATGATCCGCTGCAGGTCGGCGTCGTGTTTGGCCAGCGGAATGTAATGCCGGACCTGCTCCACGGAATCTCTCAGCCACATCGCCGGGATGTCGCCGGTATAGATGAACGTCGTGCCGTCGTCCAACAATTTGGTAGTCGTCTCAAGCGTATTGGGAAAACAGTTCCGGAAAACCTGCTGCAGCTTGGGATGATGCGCAAGCCGTTGATCGGTCTGTTCGAGATAACGCTCGACCGCGCCTGGCAATTTGGGAATCGTGCTCATGAAAAACGCCTCCTGCTCGCAATAAAGGATAGGTGTTCGTAGGGTCATGGACAAGGGTTCGAAAAAAAGCGGCGGAAACGGTTCCGCGAGCGGCTGTCGGTTCCGCGGGTGCGGACGGGTACGCGAGCGGCGGAGCAGCCGATTCTACTCGCGTACGAGCGGTTCCAGCGCGAATGTCACGATCTTCGCCGCGCCGACCGACGCTTCGATCCGGCTGCCGTCCGCGGACGATTCGGATGCCGCGTCTTCCCCGCTCTGCGCGGCCGGTTCGTGCCGGCGTTCCAGAATATCGCTGCCGTATGCGCCGCCGACAGCAAAGTTCGGTTGGAACGCAAGCGCCGTCTCCCGGCCAGACAGATTGTACCAGCGTACGATCACGTCTTCATGCTCTTCGGACAATTTGAGGGCGGACAGCGCCAGATGCTCGCCGCTCCAGCTCAGGAGCCGGTATTCGGCCGGCAGCGGACCGGATTGACGCGCCAGCGCCCGGTGGAACCACGGCGTCTGGTATTGGTAAGCCTGCGCGAACGCGCCGGATTCGATCACGTCCCCGGCATGCGGGTAGACGGCGTATTCCAGCGTATGCTCGCCAAGGCATTGGGCTTCCGGCGTCTCGAACACGCCCCAGTCGCCGAGTTCGGACACACTGCGCAGCAGCGTCACGGCGATCGTGCCGGTGCCGCCTTGCAGCACTTCGTACTCGTTCAGTCCTTTGTTGGCGACGGTCAAGCCGTGCGTGCCGTCGGACAGACTCACGAACGCCTGCTGATGCTGGGCGTTGCTCGGGTTGATCCATTCCGGGGCGGGCACGATGTCCCGCTCCGCCGCTTCGAAGATCGAATCGGCGAGGACGGTCTCCGTCCGCAGGCCGGTCGGCAGCAGAACCCGCAGCCGATGGTCGCGCGCCCGGTTGTCGAGCGACACGGACACCTGCACGCCGCGGCCCGAGCGATCCAGCGAGACCCGCGTCTTCAGCGTCAGCAGCGTTGTTTTCGCGGAACGTCCGGCTTGGCGCTTGAGAAACGGAACGAGCTTCCGCTTCTCGTCTTCGAACCGGTCTTCCGCCCCGACCGGAATGCCCCATTCGTGCACGATCTCGTACGTCACGCGGTACGCTTCGTCTTCGACGAGCGAGATGCTCGCCTGCAGGTGTTCGGTCGTCAGCATGCGGTCGCCTTCCGGCTGCCGGAATACGTATTCGTTGCCGATATCGCCGCAGTTCTCGTACAGGCCGAGGTTCTCGTACCGGCGGCCCGTGACTTTGTCGGTCAAGGTATACGAGCCGTTCTCCGCGAAGCGGACGGCGAGAAATTGATTTTCCATGCCCTGCGGCGTCGAGACGACTTCTTCCGCTTCGGATTCGTTCGGCTGCCCTGCGGCTTCACGATTTGTCGGTACGTTCCCGGCCGCTTCGCCGTAAGCCGAACCGCCGTCCGCCTCCGGTACCCAGGCGTACAGCTTGTAGCCCAGCGCCGGCACGTCGGCCGCTTCGAACGTCAATCGGAACGTCCGCGCCATATAAGGCACGCGGAAACCGTCGTCCGGCAGGTCGTAGCCGAACTGCGCGCCGAGATCTTCGATCCGCGCCGCCACGAAGCGCCCTTGCGGATCGACCACCCGCCCCGGGCCAAGCGGCAGGGCATCCAGCTGCGCCGCGATGCCGTGCGGAGACGGCCCTTCCCGGAAGTCGGTGCGGGCCGCCTGGACTTCGACGGTCACGACGCCGCTGCGCATCCAGCCCGTCGTATTGAACAGGGCGACCGGCCGCGCGTGCTCCGGCCACGCTTCGACCGTATCCGTGCCGATGGCAGCGCCGATCGCGCTCAGGCTCTCGTCGATCAGTGCTTCGGCCATATGCCGGCTCTTGTCGAAGCGGGTCACCATCTCGCGGTGCACTTCGTCGACGCTGCAGCCGCAGATGCTGTCGTGCGGATGGTTCTGCATCAGCGTCTTCCACGCGTAAGCCAGCGGCTCGTGCGGATAAGGCTGACCGGCGGCAAGCTTCGCCATGACGGCCAGCGGTTCGGCTCCTTTTTCCAGTATCGTCTGTCCGGTCTGGTTCAGCTGCTTCAGATAGACGCGGGCCGAAGCGGTGTTGACGAGCGTCCCCCACCCGTCGGTGCGCGTGCTGCGCAGTTCGCCATGCACGGTCACCCACTCTTCGCGGTCATGCCGGGCCAGCGCTTCGAGATACCGGTCGAACGTCGAATGCACGAAGTCCACGTCCGGATAGAGCGCCGAAGCGGTCTCGATCGCGTCGCCGAGATCGGTCTGGATCGGCTGGTGGTCGCATCCGTTCATGAACAGCAGCTCCGGCGTCGAGGCGTATTTTTCCGCGTCCGCAAGCTTCTGCTGCCAATAGATCCGCGCTTCGTCTTCGCCGACCGGCACCTCATTGCCGTTGCTGTACCAGTTCGCGAACAGGACGCCGACGACGCTCGAACCGTCCGGCGACTCCCAGTTCATCTCCGAATAAGGCGACTCGTATTCCCCCGGCGCATCGCTCACCTGGTTGTCGAAGCCGGTCGGCTTGACGCCGCGCCCGAACACGGCCGCTTCGATATCGGCCTGCTTGAGCAGCTGCGGCGCCTGGCCCATATTGCCGAACGAATCCGGGAAATAGCCGAGCTTCGACACCGGACCCCAGCGGGCCGCTTCGCGGTGACCGATCAGCAGATTGCGCACATTCGCTTCCGAACTGGTCAAAAACTCGTCCTGCAGCACGTACCACGGTCCGATGATAATCTTTTCCTCGCGGATCAATTTGGCCAACCGGTCCCGCTGATCCGGGTAAATCTGCAAATAATCGTCGATGATAATCGTTTGTCCGTCGAGATGGAAATAGCGGTAGCGCTCGTCCTGCTCCAGCGTATCCAGCAGTTGGTTCATCAAGGTCGTCAAGCGCAGATGATGCGATTCGTACGGCAAATACCATTCCCGGTCCCAGTGGGTGTGGGAGATGATATGGGCGGTTTTTCGAGTCATGGACAACGTCCTCCTTGGTCTCGCTTCTATTCGTTACACGGTGCGTTTCATGGATTTCCCTGTACGCTAGACATGTTGTCATACTCGCGCTGGAAGCGCAATATGTGGAATTTTCTCGGCTCCTTCCGGCTCATATTCGACACATTCCGCCTTGGAGCCGAGCTGACATCGCGGTTCTTTTTGACGTGGAAAAGCGCTCCACTGCGCGGTTTGTCAGCTTTTCGGAAATGACAATGCGCAATACACATATTTACGGTACCGCCCGGGCTTCGTTAAGCTGGGTCTTGTAAGCGTTATCCATCAAGCATGAAGCAGACGTGCACGCCGATCTGCCGGACGCCGCAAACGGCGGTCCGAGACGCATCCGGCGTACACGCCATAGAAGGGGGAAATCCATGAAGGCATCCAAAACACCCGGCGCCGAGCTTCCGCTTCTGAAGAAGACTTCGAGACGCGCGCAAATTCTCGGCAACTGGGAGCTGTACCTGTTCATGCTGCCGGCGGTCCTGTACTTCCTTATTTTCCATTACGCTCCGATGTACGGTATCCAAATCGCCTTCAAAAACTTCGTTCCTTCCCTGGGCGTTACCGGAAGTCCGTGGGTCGGCTTCGACCACTTCGAGCGGTTCTTCAATTCCTACTATTTCTGGGATCTGATCTGGAACACGTTCAGCATCAGCTTCTATGAACTGGCCCTCGGATTCCCGCTGCCGATCATTCTGGCGCTGGCGTTCAACGAAGTGAGCAACGGCAAGTTCAAAAAGACGGTCCAGACCGTCACCTACGCGCCGCACTTCATCTCCGTCGTCGTCATGGCGGGCATGATCATCACGTTCCTCTCGCCGAGCAACGGCATGATCGTGATGCTGATCGAAGCGCTCGGCTTCAATGCGCCGCAGTTCCTGACCGATCCCGCCTGGTTCAAGACGATGTACGTGCTGTCCGGCGTCTGGCAAAGTACCGGCTGGGGCACGATCATCTATCTGGCCGCGCTGTCCGGCGTCGATCCGCAGCAGCACGAAGCCGCGATCGTCGACGGGGCGAGCCGCTTCAAGCGGGTGCTGCATATCAATCTGCCGAGCATCCTGCCGACGATCACGATCATGCTCATCCTCAATATGGGCAACATCCTGACGGTCGGCTACGAAAAGATTCTGCTGCTGCAAAACTCGCTCAACCTGGAGTCGTCCGACGTCATCTCGACCTACGTCTACAGAGCCGGTCTCGTCGACGCGCAGTACAGCTTCTCGACCGCGGTCGGATTGTTCAACTCGGTTATCAACGTGATCTTGCTGGTGACGGTTAACTGGATCGCCCGCCGCACCAGCGAAAACAGTTTATGGTAGTTCGTTAAGCGAGTTAAGTTTATTGTTTGAGCTTCAAACATTTAACGCGCTTAACGAACCAAGTACGTTAAGCGAGTTAAGTTTATTGTTTGAGCTTCAAACATTTAACGCGCTTAACGAACCAAGTACGCTTAAAGCACCCGAAAGGAGAGACCTCCATGATCAAAGCGATCCAAGAGTCCAAAGGCGACAAGATCTTCCTGATCTGCACCTATGTCTATCTGTCCGTCGCCCTGCTCGTCGTGCTGTATCCGCTCATCTACATTCTCAGCGCCTCGATCAGCAGTCCGCAGGCGGTCAACTCCGGGCAGATGTGGCTGTTTCCCAAAGACGTCACCTGGGCCGGCTACGAGCTGGTGTTCAACAATCCGAAGATCTGGAACGGCTACCTGAACACGATCATCTATACGCTCGTCGGCACGCTGCTCAATCTGGCTGTTACCCTGCCCGCTGCGTATGCGCTCAGCCGTTCCGATTTTGTCGGCCGGGGCTGGTTTATGGCTTTTATCCTGCTGACGATGTTCTTCAGCGGCGGGTTGGTTCCGACGTATCTGGTGGTCAAAAACCTCGGCCTGATCGACACGATGGGCGCGCTCATCCTGCCGGTCGCCGCTTCGGTATGGAATATCGTCGTTGCCCGCACCTTTTTCCAATCGGCGATTCCCAAAGAACTGCAGGAAGCGGCGCATATCGACGGCTGTACGAATCTCAAGCTGTTCTGGCGCGTTGTCCTGCCGCTCTCGGCTCCGATCATCGCGGTCATGGCGCTGTTCTACGGAGTCGGGCACTGGAACAGTTATTTCCCTTCGCTGATCTACCTGAACAGCGAAGCCAAATATCCGCTTCAGATGGTTCTGCGCCAAATTCTCGTCCTGCAGGAAATGTCCGCGGAAACGACAGGCGCGGCGATCAGCGGAGACATTGCGCAGGCCATGAATTCCAAAGCCGAGACGGCCTCGCTGATCAAATACGGCGTTATCGTCGTCTCCACGCTGCCGATCATCGCCGTCTATCCGTTCCTGCAGCGATATTTTGTCCAGGGGGTGATGGTGGGTTCGGTCAAGGGTTAAGTTGAAATTGTCCATTCAAACACAGAGGGGGATTTACCATGAACATCCGAAGCAAAGCCTGGAAGCTGCTGATGGTTGGAGGGCTTGGCGCCTCGCTGCTGGCAGGCTGCGGAGGCTCCGACGAAGCGGCAAGCAGCGGTGAAAAAGTGACGGTCAGCAAGGAAGGATTCCCGATTGTCGAGACCCCGATCAAACTTACCATGATGGCGCCGGACGTCGGGATTCAGAACTGGGAAGACATGGTCGTCCTGCAGGAAATGGAGAAAATGTCGAACGTCTCTTTTGAATACAAAAACGCGCCCAAAGAAAGCTTCGATACGAAAAAGAACCTCGTCTTCGCCAGCGAAGATTACCCGGACGTCTTCTACGCCGCCGGCCTAACGCCGTCGGAGCAGCTCAAATACGGCGAACAGGGCGTGCTGCTCCCGCTCGAAGGACTGATCGACGAATACGCGCCGAACTTCAAAGCGCTGCTGGAAGAATACCCGGACGTACGTAAATCGATCACGGCGCCGGACGGCCATATCTACTCGCTGCCGGTCGTCGAGTTCAGCCAGCACTGGTACCGCAATCCGATGTGGTACAACGGCGAGTTCCTGGACGCGCTCGGGATCGACAAGCTGCCGGAAACGACGGAAGAACTGTACGATTACCTCAAGCGGGTCAAGGAAGAAGATCCGAACGGCAACGGCGAAATGGACGAGATTCCGGTCTCTTCGGTAACGACCGCGGCCGCCAACGTGCGGGATATCCGGACCTGGCTGCTGGGCGCGTTCGGCATCTATGAAGAAGAAATCTACGTAGACGACAGCGACGTCGTGCATTACACGCCGGTCGAAGAAGGCTACAAACATTATCTGGAGTACATGAACCGTCTGTGGGCGGACGGCCTGCTCGATCCGGAAAGCTTCTCGCAGACCGGCGAACAGAAAAAAGCCAAAGGCCAAAGCAACCGGCTCGGCCTGTTCTCCGACTGGCATGCCTACATGACCAAAGGCGGCGAACCGTCCGACAAAGATCCGATGTTCCTGCCGGTACGCAGCGAGTTCGTCGACCAACCGGCGATCGCCAAAAACCGCGGCATTACGACCGGAGCTTTTGCCATCACCAAAACGAATCCGTCGCCGGAAGCGTCGATGCGCTGGGTCGATTACCTGTACTCCTACGAAGGTGCGCTGCTGTTCAACAAAGGACCGGAAGGCACGCTTTGGGAGTATGAGAACGAGGCGGATCGCACCAAAAAAGCACTGCCTGTTCCGGGCGGCGGAGATTCGGAAGAATACCGCTCCACGCTGACGCCGAACTACGGTATTCCGGCTCCGACCATCTCGATGGACGATATTACCAAAGGTCTGAAGAACGATTTCGATCTGTGGGTGGAAAAAGAAACGCAGACCAAACTGCTCGACAACGGAGCGCGCGCGCCGTTCCCGGCCCTGTTCCTCACCGTTGAAGAACAGTCCGAGATCAACAGCCTGAACTCCGACCTCAGCACGTACGTCAAGCAGATGGAAGCGAAGTTCATCACGGGCGCCGAGCCGATCAGCGGCTGGGACGCTTACGTCGAGACGCTGAACAAGATGGGCGCGAACCGCGTCAAGGAAATCAATCAAGCCGCGTACGATCGCTGGAAAGCGAACTAAGAGCCAGGCGGAAAACCAATCTTGCGACCGACAATAGCTCAGACCTGAAGACAGGGCGCTCGCATACGATATGATGCCGGGTGCCCTGCCTGTCTGGAGCGCGCCAAAAGCCGACCGCGCGATAGCGCAGCCGGCTTGAACGGTTCAGCCTATGATTTATAGCGTACTTTTTTTAGCCTATTCTTGAAGCTGGAGGTCTTTTCCCATGAAAATCACCCGACATCCCGACAATCCGATCGTCGTGCCCGGTCTGTACGAATGGCGCAAAGCGACCGTCTTCAATCCCGCCGTCATCGTCGACAACGGCAAGTTTTATATGATCGAACGGACCGCCGGATCGCTGACGCCGTGCAAAAATTACCTCGGTCTGCTCGAAAGCGAAGACGGCGTGCACTTTACCCACGTCAAGGAAGAACCGATCCTGACGCCCGATCAGCTCGGCTTCCCGTATGGCAGCGTGCAGGACCCGCGCGTCGTCAAGATCGACGGCACGTTCTACCTGAACTACGCCCTGCGTCCGTGCGCGATGAGCTATTACCCGACCGGCACCGGCATCCCGGAACGCTCGATCCCGACCTATCCCGACGGCTGGGGCGAACAGCCCGGCCACTGGTTGACCCGTTCTTCGATCGCCAGGTCCGATAACCTGATCGATTGGGAATTCGTCGCCGACACGACGCCGCTTGAGATCAACGACCGCGACAACATCCTGTTCCCCGAAAAGATCAACGGGCGTTTCGTGCTGCTGCGCCGCCCCGAAGAATACGTCGGCGAAGCGTACGGCACGGAGAAAGCGGCGATGTGGATCACCTACTCCGACGACCTTATCCATTGGGACGAGCCCAAGCTGCTGGCCAAAGCGGAGAATCCTTCCTGGGAATCCCGCAAGATCGGCGGTTCCACGCCTCCGATTCGGACCGACGCCGGCTGGCTCGTGCTGTATCACGGCGTGGACGACGACATCGTCTACCGCGTAGGCGCGCTGCTGCTCGATCTGGACAATCCGGAGATCGTGCTTGCCCGTACCTGGGAGCCGATCATGGAACCGGAGACGTATTACGAAAAATTCGGCTACCAGATTCCCAATGTCGTGTTCCCGACCGGCAATATCGTCAAAGACGGGCTGCTGTACATCTACTACGGGGTCACGGACACGGCGATCGCGCTGGCGACGGTGCCCGTGGACGAATTGGTCGAACATCTGCTGGAGCAGGTGGAGCCGGCCGGGCAGACGGGGCGGAATTAAGCTCTTTTCGACGCTTTCTGCTTGCGGTACTGCCCGGGGGTGAAGCCCATTTCTTTTTTGAACCGGCGTATGAAGTTGGGCGCGTCCAGATAGCCGACCTGTTCGATGATTTCTTTGAGCGGAGCGCTCGTCGTCTCCAACTGCCGGATCACTTCTTCGACGCGGCTGCGCCAAATATACTGCGAAAAATTCAACCCGGTCTTTTCCTTGAAGCTGCGGCTCAAATAAGACGTGGACACCGAATACTTCAGCGCGAGATGTTCCAGGCTCAGCGTATAATCGGAGAATCGGTCGTCCACGTCTTTTACAATGTCGTCGATCAGCGTGTCGCGCGTCTCTTCCGTGTTGCGCTCGACCTGGGCGCAGATCTCGGAAGCGAGCGACAGCAGGCGGCTCTCCAGTTCTTCCAACGTTTCAAAAGAGGCCAGAACCGAAATGTCCGCAAATACTTCCTTCATGCCGAGTTCCGACGCCGTTCGCAGCAGCGAGTTCAGCACGTCGAAGCAGATACAGCGCAGCAGCGGCGCGGACAGCGGTTCTTTTTTGAGCGTATCCATGATGTCCGACAAGATGCGCACCGCCACAAGCGTGCTTCCCTGCTTGAGGCTCTGATCCAGCTTGAGAATCAGTTTGCGCGAGATCCAGAAGCTGCCTTCTTCCGCCTGTTCGGGCCCCGCCAGCTGTTCGAAATACGTCACCTGCCCGCGTCCGTTCATCTTGCGGTGTTCCAGCGCCGTCGCCGCTTCCACGAACGACTGGTTCAGCGAGTCCAGATCCGCGTAAGCCGACCCGACCCCGATATGTGGCACGGACTGCAGCCCGTCGACCGCGAGCAGCCGGACCGCTTCGATCGTGCGCGCGATTCTCTCTTGCAGCCCGTCCCCTCCTTCCTGCTCTTCCAGGGCAATCACCAGCGCAAGCTGGTCGACAGCGGAAAATTCCACCCCGAATACGCGCGCCCCTGTGCCTTCCACGACGAAATGACTGAGCGCATCGCGCACCGCATACCGTTCTTCCGAAATCTGGCGTCCTTCCGATGGCTCGCTCCAGGACAGGATCGCCGTCAGGTATCGCCCGTGACCGTCTCCGAAGCCCAGCCCGATCCCGTCGATCGTCCGCATCATCTCCCGGTCGTCCGGACGGCCGTGCTTGAGCAGGAGCAGCAGGCATTGGTTGCGCACGAACGGCTGCTGCATATCGATTCTCGCATTGTATTCGCGGATCGTCTGCCGGATGGAATCCCATTCGTTCGACGCTTTGGCCGCCGCTCCGCTCTGGATGCCGACGAATTCCATCAGGTCTTTGACCGGATGGTACTGTCGTCTGGCCAGCATCATCGCCGCGAGGCTGCCCGTGACGACGACAAGGGCGAAGACGATCGCGATCAGCGTCTGCACCTGTGCCACCCGTCCGAAAAACTGGTGGCTCGGCATCGCCATCACATAAGTCCAGCCGTTCTCTTCCGACGTGACCGACACGACCGACTGCTTCTCTCCGGCCAGCGTCATGCTGTGAATGCCCGGCTCCAGATCGGCAAGCGTCCCCCATTCCGCGCCCGGCGTCTCCGTCCCGCGGCTGTTGGTCGTCAGCACTTCTCCTTTTTCATTAAAAATGTAATTGCTGCCGTTCACGTCGTTCAAAATGGAGTCCATCACGCCGGTCAGTTTGGATTCTTTCATTAAATAGACGACCGCTCCGTACGGATACGGATCGTTGGTCTTGATCGGCACGATATACGTCAGCATCGGCTCCTGGCGCGAATACATATTGACCATCTCCGCGGCGCGGATCAGCGGCTGGTCGATCTCGTTCAGATTGCGATGCACTTCTTCCGAGGTCCAATGCTCGAATCGGTACTCCCGGTTGAAGACGACGTCCAGATTCGCAAGTCCGCGGTAAGAATAGATCAGCGAATCGCCGTGCATGTACAGCAGCAGGTCTTCGACGATGCTGTTGCTCGCTTTGTAGTTGGCCAGTGTGCGGATCGCTTCCTGCGCATACAGCGTATGGTCCAGCATGTAGGGAGTCAGATGTTCGTCGTACGAAATCCGGCTGGCAAGCGCATGCAGTTCGTTCATCCGGTCGTCGATCGTCAGCTTCACCTGATTGAGCTGGTTAATCTTGGACTGCTCGATTTCGGAGCGCAAATTTTTGACAGCGCTATCATATACAAAGACGGTAAGAGCCGTCAAAGGAATGAGAAAGGCCAGTATATAAGAAAGCGCGTATCGGAACAAAAGCTTGGACTTCATTACGTTCCATCGTTCCTGAAAAACGAATCGGGATCCGTATAAAGCTTGTATGCTGCGTTTCATGTTGTGCTTTTGCCCCCTTTCGACCGATGATGCTCTAAACATTATAACGTTATATTGAATTTGACGCTAGAGGGAGGAGCGCGCCTTTTTCGACCTGCGCTTCGTTGCCCTCCCCCTTTTCTCGATTGGAATAAGAGCATCTGGCGGAAAAAGGGGAGGGCAAAGGCGCTCCGGTTCGAAACGGGCCCGCTCTGGGGGTAGAGAAGGCCTCTCAAGCCTCCAGGCGCTTGAGAGGCAGAGCGGGAATACGCACGGTCAGGCGGCTATTATGAGCCGCAGGGAAGAGGCAGCGGCTTTGCCGGCTGCAAGGGCGCAAGATTAAGGGCAACGGGAAGAAATACTCTTTAAACAACAAAAAGAGCCTTTACCGAGTGAACGGTAAAGGCTCTTTCTTTTTGGCTTGGCGGCTTCCTACTCTCCCAGGACCCTGCGGTCCAAGTACCATCGGCGCTAGAGGGCTTAACGGTCGTGTTCGAGATGGGAACGTGTGGAACCCCTCTGNAAAGTAAGCCGGAACAGATTGTCTTTAGGAAACGAATATCCCGATTGGGCCTGTGTTTCCTAAACAAGCTCTGTTTTGTAACTCAAGGTTTGCACCTTGAAAACCGGATCCGAAACGATCCACTTCGCGTCATGAAGTGTTTGCCTGCGCAGAAGTCTCAACCGAAGCAGATGCTTCCGAAGGGACTTGCTGCGCAAGTCTATAGGATAAGCCCTCGACCGATTAGTACAGGTCAGCTACACGTATTGCTACGCTTCGACCTCCTGCCTATCTACCTCGTCGTCTCCAAGGGGTCTTACCACTTGCGTGTGG